>JAGXLP010000093.1 GCA_018334615.1 Candidatus Bipolaricaulota bacterium | reverse complement strand
GACAAAAAAGCTATGGTTAATTTGAAATGAGAAAGGAACTATAATAGACTGATCTAAATAAAATAATGTCAAATAAAAATTCTCCTTTGATAGAATTTGATTCCGTCGTCAAAAGGTTCCCCGGGGTCGTGGCCAACGACGGAGTAACTTTTACTATAGATAAGGGGACAATACACTCCCTCCTGGGAGAAAACGGTGCCGGCAAAACGACGTTGATGAATATCCTCTACGGGCTTTACCAGCAGGACGAAGGATCTATATACCTCCAGGACGAAGAATTTAAAATCGAATCTCCCACCAAGGCAATTGAACTGGGCATCGGGATGGTCCACCAACATTTTAAACTAGTGGATAACCACACCGTCTCCGAAAACATAGCGCTGGGGCTATCTACGGCAAGCACAGTTAGACCGACCAAAGACATCAAGAGAAAGCTTATTGAACTTGCAGGTCAGTACGGTCTAAAAGTAGACCCGGATGCAAAAATATGGCAGCTTTCCGCCGGAGAAAAACAGCGAGTGGAGATACTCCGGGCTCTATATCGAGGGGCGGAGATCCTGATCCTTGACGAACCAACCTCGGTCCTTACCCCGGGAGAAACGGAAAGGCTATTCAGCGTCCTGGAAGACATGAAGTCGGAAGGCCGAACGATAATATTCATAACCCACAAGCTGGACGAGGTCATGGAAATAAGCGACGTAGTTACGGTCCTCAGAGAAGGGAAGGTGGTAGATACGGTAGACACAGCTTCAACTGATAAATCGGGGCTGTCTCAGAAAATGGTCGGCCGAGAAGTACTGTTCGACCTTGAAAAACCATCACGGGAAATAGGTCCGGCAATTCTGGAAGTCGAAAGGTTAAGCGCACTGAGCGACAAAAGAGTAGAAGCAGTAAAAGATCTGTCCTTCTCCGTACATGAAGGAGAAATTCTCGGTATTGCCGGCGTGGCAGGTAACGGACAGCGAGAACTGGCCGAAGTCTTAACCGGCTTGAGAGAGGCTACCTCCGGTAAGGTACTTATAGACGGCAAAGACGTGACCAACTCTTCTCCCAGAAACATAGCTGACAGGAATGTTGCCCATATCCCGGAAGATAGGATGCACCAGGGCATAGTCGGAGATCTGACCCTCAAAGATAACGTTATCCTTAAGGCTTATCGGAAAAAACCATTCTCGCGGGGATTGTTAATCAACTACAATTTGGTCGATGAGCATACAAGGAAGATCATAGAAGATTTTGACATAAAGGTACCGGATCCAGATACCCCGGCGAACCTGCTTTCCGGTGGTAATATTCAGCGCTTGATTCTCGGGCGAGAGGTTTCCTCCAACCCAAATTTAATTATTGCATCCCATCCAACTTATGGTCTAGACGTAGCTGCGGCCGAACAAATCAGACAATTACTTCTGGAGCAAAAGGGCAGAGGTGTCGGAGTACTGTTAATTTCGGAAAACCTTACGGAAATAAGGTCAATTAGCGACAGGATAGCTGTTCTTTTCGAGGGAGAAATAATGGGAACGATCGAAAGTGGCGAGCTAGAGAGGGAAGAGCTTGGAATGTTGATGGCGGGATCTCCTCTGGAAGAACTGGAAGAAAAGAATAGATAATTAAGGATTAAAAATGAGAGATAAACTACCTTTTGAGATAAAGAAACGTCAAAATCCTTCCGGTCTCGGAGTCATAACAGTTTCCTTCCTTGCTCTGCTTGGTGCCTTCATCGTAGCCAGCATTGTATTCTGGGCTTACGGAGCAAACCCGGTGAACGCTTATCGAGCCCTGTTCAGCGGCGCCTTTGGAGGGCTCTACGAAATATCGGAAACCGTCAGACGTGCGACCCCACTCCTGTTAATCGGAGTCGGTCTGGTCATCGCCTTCAAAGCCAAGTTCTGGAACATCGGAGCCGAAGGTCAGCTCTTTCTGGGAGCTATCGCGGCAAGCTGGGTGGCTTTATTCAGCCCGATACCCGACCCTCTACTGATTCCCGCGATGTTTTTTTTCGGTTTTCTCGCGGGGGCGGCATGGGGCCTCATACCGGCATTTTTGAAGAGCAAGCTGGGGATTAACGACGTAATAACCACACTAATGCTGAACTACGTCGCTATTAATCTAGTTCTCTATCTCGTTCAGGGCCCCTGGAAGGGCGAAACTCAATGGGGATTCCCCTACACGGACAAATTTCCCTCAGTCGCCCGGTTACCAACTCTCGGCAACACCAACGTCCACTGGATAACTCTGGTTATAGGCGTGCTTGCCGCTGTGTTAATATACTTTCTGATTAATAGAACTACCCCGGGGTTCGAAATAAGGGTCCTGGGAAGCAGCCCTCCCGCGGGCCGATTTGCCGGAATGAGTTACGTTAAGACGACACTGCTTGTAATGTTTATCTCTGGCGGAATGGCCGGGATGGCAGGAGTAGGTGAAGTAGCGGGAATACACCACATGTTAATGAACCCTGCCGAGCTTTCCCTCGGTTATGGCTACACAGCTATTATCGTCGCCTGGCTCGCCCGTAAGAACCCGCTATCGGTTATAGTAACCTCGCTTTTCTTCGGAGCCATCTTCGCAGGCGGGAACGCAATCAAAGTCTCGCTGGGGTTACCCTTCCAGATCACTGACGTCTTCAACGGATTGATCCTGTTCTTTTTGATTGGAAGTGAGCTATTGATGAGTTATAAAATAGAGTGGAGGAGGAAAGAATAAATAATGGAAGATTGGATAGTCGGGACTCTCAGCAGAACTCTGGCCTACTCAGCCCCTCTGCTACTAGCCACTCTCGGAGAAATATACTCTGAACGCTCGGGGGTGCTCAACCTGGGCGTGGAGGGCATGATGATCCTCGGGGCCGTCAGTGCATTTGCAACGGCGTTTATCACCGGTAACCCCTGGCTGGGAATGTTAATCGCGGGAATTGCGGGAGGCGTCGCTTCCCTTCTACATGGGTTCGTCTCCATAACACTGCGGGCAAACCAGGTTGTCTCCGGACTTGCGCTAACCATGCTCGGGCTCGGTCTATCCGGCCTATTTGGCAGGGGATTTGAGGGCAAACCCCTTGAAGCGACCATCTCCAACGTAACCGTACCTTTGCTAAAAGATATACCTTACCTCGGAGAGATACTGTTCGTCAGCCAAAGCCCGATTGTTTATATCGCTCTTGCCTTAACACCGGTTATGTCATTCATCCTGTTCCATACGTCAGTCGGAATAACGATTCGTTCCGTCGGCGAGAACCCTTCTGCGGCGGATTCAGCCGGAATAAACGTGTGGCGTGTGCGCTATCTCTGCGTTCTGGTTGGAGGAGTACTGGCGGGGGTCGCCGGAGGATATCTTTCCATAGCTTACAGACCCGCCTGGACCACGGGAATGACGAACGGAATGGGCTGGTTGGTGATCGCGCTGACCATATTTGCTTCCTGGAATCCCTCCCGAGGGTTATTGGGTGCTCTATTGTTCGGAGCATTAATGCATCTATCATTTCGTCTACAACCCTGGGTCGCCCCCGAATTGCTCAAAATGATGCCTTACGGGTCTGCAATTCTAGCGCTGGTTATTTTATCAATCGGAACTCTTAAAAGGAGCATGGGGGCTCCCGATGCCCTGCAGCAACCTTACGTTCGAGGAGAAAAATGATTATACTTTAACTGCACTGGAGGTGATGTGAAAAGTCTAAAATAACATTTAATTCAAGCTGGTCCGATTTGTTCAGAAGCCCAGTCCCGTTTTTCGAGAAAATCAAGGAGGTTACAGTGTTAAAAAATAAGTGTTACATGACCGTTTCTTTATTGGTTATAGCTAGTTTTCTTTTGATCGTCTTTTCCGGTGCTGTAGTGGCCCAGGAAAGGGAAAAGCTGAAGGCCGGATTTATCTACGTGGGACCTGTAGAGGATTACGGGTATTCCAAAGCTCATGATGTCGGAAGAGAACACGTGGAAGAAGTTTTTCCCTGGCTAGAGACCTTTTACGTGGAAAACGTCGCTCCGTCGGACGTCGAATCGACTATAGATCAATTCGTCAATAACAGAGACGCCGACGTAATATTTACTACAAGCTACGGGCATATGGATCCGACTATAAGCGCCGCTGAAAAGTACTCAGATACCATTTTCTTCCACTGTTCGGGCTATAAGCGCGCGGATAACGTTGGAACGTACTTCTCCGGACTCTACCAGACCTACTACCTCAGCGGTTTGATGGCCGGAGCGCTTACGGAGACTGACAAGCTCGGTTACATAGCAGCTTTCCCGACCCCCGAAGTAAAACGACACATAAACGCATTCGCGATAGGGATACACGAGGTCAACCCGGACGCGACGCTCAACGTACGCTGGCTCAACGCCTGGGTCGACCCGAGTGGAGCAAAAGAGGCTACACAGGCTCTGATCGAGGCAGGGGCGGACGGCTTCGCCTACACCGAGGATTCGCCCGCCGTGCTCCAGACCGCTGAAGAGAACGGCGCCTTTTCCTTCGCCCACTACAATCCGATGTACAGGTTCGCTGAAGAAGGAACCGTTAGCGGGCAGGTTTCCAAATGGGGAGCGATTTATCAGGACATTCTCTATAAAGTATACTACGGAATTTACACCAACGAAAACCTGAAAAACGTGGACTACTGGTGGCTGCTGAAGGAAGGTGCCGCAGTGCTGCAGGCCAAACCTGGCATGAAGATAAATCCAGAATACGAAGACGAGCTCAAATCGGCAACAGTAGAAACTGACTACTTCGGTGAAATGAGCGTCTACGATCTCGTCATGAAGAGACTGGAGCAAATGAAGGCCGACCGGGTCACGTTCGACCCCTACATTGGCCCGATGGATGATAGGCAGGGGATTCAAAGGTTAAAACAGGGCGAATGGGCAACTCACGACGAACTCTGGCAGATCCAGTGGGCACACCCGATAGTAAAAGGCCCCTGGCCTGGTGAACCAAAGGAATAATGTTTGTCTAAATGCTAAAGAACGTAACTGAGTATTATTATCCCGGCTCTCTCTCCGAAGCTTCCGAGCTTTACGATCGGGAGAGCCGGTCTTTTTTTATCGCTGGAGG
>JAGXLP010000092.1 GCA_018334615.1 Candidatus Bipolaricaulota bacterium | reverse complement strand
TGAATCCGTAGTCGATAAGTCCCGCTTGCCCGTTTGACATGATGTTGTGCATGCTCGAAGCCTGGAGACCTTTGTAGAATGTTCTGAATTCTCCTACTGATACCGGAAGCATCGAAGGTTTAGCCCCAATACCTCCTGCTTCAAAAAACATTGTTAGGCCCGGTGCGTGACTTCTCTGGGCCAACAGAGCTGCGATCAGAGGCAAACCTGTACCCACAATGACGGTCCGTTTATCTTCTAAAATCCGAGAGGCCGCTGTTGTGAGTAACTCCAGTTCAGTAAAGTTTGCCATTCTTTCACCTTGCCCAGGGATATTCTGGCGGTCGCTCACCGCTCTCGATATCTCTTAACTGCTCTAGTTTGTCTTCCCCTCCAACCACTTCTAGGTATTCTTCGAAGTTTTCTACGCCAAATACGTACTTATTCAGGTATTTCTCGATCCCGTCTGGTTCTTTTGATAATTTGAGCCATTTAGCTATATGTTCTTCGTCGTAGTAATATCTACCGGGCATCTCGCCCGGGTGGGAAGCGTACTTCTGCACAACTACCGCATCTACGAGATAATGGGGGATGACCGTTTGTTCAGGTTTTTTTCTTATCTCTTCAGTGTCAATGAGCTTTTCCGTAGTGATTATAAGTCTTCGTGAAGCTGCGGATAACTGTATATCTTCTACGGTGGTCCCCTCGATTCTGGAATTCCCGTATCTGTCGGCGCTGTGAACGTGAATGAAGGCCACATCGGGGTAGCATGCTGGAAGTAAAGTTACCTTCTTCCCGCTCCAGGGGTCCTCCACCATCTTGGCGGAGCTTTTGTTAAATGTGTCCGTTCCACCCATCACTCTTGCGGGAATAAAGGGAATACCCATCATAGCGGCCAGAAATCGCCATTGAAATCCCCCGTTGCTTATCTCGGCGGCTACGTTGCACTTTCCATTTTCGACTTTTCTCCGGGAGGCTGGTGATAGACCGCGAAGCTCGTGGCCAAATGAATACGCGACCTCTACTTTGTCTACGCAACCGGCTGCAATTAGAAGATCCATATCGTGTACCGCGGTTTTCCCTAGCATGGTCAAGTTTTGTAGTTTTTGTCTGATTATCTCGTAGATCAAATTAGTAGAGATTCGTACGTGGCCGAACCCCCCACTTGCCAGAATATCTCCATCTTTGAGGAACCTTTTTATTGCTTCATCTGCAGTTATCCGTTTGTCTACCAGCTCGCTTGTTTTGTTGTCTCGAACCCACTGCCTGTTGTGGTCGGGATCGTGCCACCCGATCAACTCCCCTTGACCCTCTTTTAGGACTTCCATCAACTATCACCCGAATTTAACCTAAGTTGTGCGACTCTCTCGCTCGAGACCAACTTCTAAATCAGCATACAAGAGGAACTAACTACCGCTTAAAAAAGTTAATTGTTCTATCCAGTTGGTGACCTCTAAAAGTTTCAGGCAAACTAGCTCTCTCTAAACTTCCAACCAGCACCCAGATGAGAAAAGTAACCTGGAAATATAATCTACCATTAAACGAGCCCGGCAGCCTATACCGTAGAAAAGTAAAAACTCTTGAGCCAGATTCCGAAGCTCATCTGGGTGCTGGACCAGACTCCGCCTGTAAAATACCCCTTACGGATAATCCTTTTTCTTCCAGCTTAAGTGTTAAAAACCGCTCAAATTAGGTTTAACCCGACTGGGTATCCAGTAATTAATCTTGCAACCGACTGTTAAAACTTATTATAATAATTTGAATCGGTGATTCAAGCTATGGGAAACGATGTTTCTTCTAACAAGTCGACGATACTTTCCGTAGAACGGGCGGTAATACTGCTCAGGGAAATGAGCGAGACGGATACTCCAATAGGAGTAAGGGAACTAGCCCGGACTGTTGGTTACAGTCCATCCACTGTACAGAAGTTGTTAAGCTCGCTGGAAGTGCAGGGCCTGGTACGCCAGGATGAAAAAACGGAAGGTTACGAACTGGGATTGGGTATCTGTCGGCTGGGGGCATCGGTATTAAACCAGCTCGACGTTCACCAGATTGCCCGTCCCCATTTAGGAAAAATGATGGAAAAGACTAAAGAGAGTTCGTATCTCGCCTTACTTACGCCTGATTTAAAGTGGTACGTATTTGTGGATAAAGTAGAATCAACTCACCTGTTGAGGTGGACGGCAGATCTTGGTGCCTGGAGGCCTCTCAACTGCACGGCGGAAGGCAAAGCAACTCTTGCCTATCTCCCGGATGACCACCTTGAGTTTCTGAAGTCCGAAGGTGCGTTCCGGAAATCCACTCCCAACTCCATAACCGACCCGGAACGGCTACGGGAGGAACTAAATGAAGTAAGGGAAAAAGGCTGGGCTTACTCCGACGAGGAGTTTGCCGAAGGGGTAAGGGCAATTGCGGCCCCGGTGTTTGATTATTCCGAGACGGTGATTGGGGCGATAAGTGTTGTCGGTCCCACCCTGCGACTAACCGATGAGAAGGTTCATGAACTGACTGAAAACGTTAAAGAGGAGGGAAGAGCCATTTCGCTTGAACTTGGTCTTGAGGAGGATGAGGAATTTTATGGATAATGAATCAATATTTTGGAGAGATCTGTCAAATCCTCCGTTAAAACTGGATAGAGGGAAGGGCGTTTATTTGTTTGACGAAGCCGGAAATAAGTATTTGGATGCCGCATCCGGTGCGGCTGTGTGTTCTCTCGGAAGTGGAAATTCCGAAATAGCTCAGACACTTAAGGAACAGGCAAAGGAATTGAGCTATGCTCATATGTCCAAGTTTTACTCCCAAGCCTTAGCTGATTGGACGGATCAGCTGATTTCAGTTTCTCCTGACAATTTGACAAAGGTTCATCCGGTGTCTGGAGGGTCGGAGGCCAACGAGACGGCGATTAAACTGGCCCGGAAATACCACCTTGAACGTGGCAATTCGAAAAAATATAAAATTATATCCAGAGCTACGTCTTACCATGGTGCGACGCTTACAGCCCTGTCTTTAAGTGGGAAAACTAGTCGTCAAGAAGAGTATGCTCCGATGATGTCCCCGAATCCAAAAATTTCACCTGCTTACTGTTATAGATGTCCTTATAACAGGGACCCTGACAAATGCTCGCTGGAATGCGCCAGCGATTTAGAGCGAGCAATCGTTCAGGAAGGAGAAAGCACGATTGCCGGTTTCATCGCAGAGCCGGTATCCGGGTCAAGCGCGCCGGGAGTTCATCCACCTGATAGATACTGGGGTAAAATAAGGGAAATCTGCGATGAGTACGGGGTGTTGTTGATAGTTGACGAAGTAATGAGCGGAATGGGGCGCACCGGTAAGTGGTGGGCGATAGAGCATAGCAATGTTGAACCGGATATTATCTCTACCTCCAAAGGTTTAGGAGGTGGTTATGTGCCGCTGGGGGCGATTATTGTACACGATAATATTCATAAAGCCGTAAAAGACGGTGAAGGGAGTATGCATCATGGATTTACCTACGGGGGGAATCCGGTGTGTGCAGCGGTAGGATCGAAAATTATCCAAATTATGGAGAGAGAGGGACTTGTGGGGAGGGCAGCCAGTATGGGAGAACGATTGCTCCAAAGCCTTCGAGATTCACTTGGCGACCATCCCTATGTGGGTGAGATAAGGGGAAGAGGGTTGTTGATAGGCCTCGAGTTCGTGAAAGATCGTACCACTAAGGAACCCTTTGAAAAGTCCCTCAATTTACCTCGCAGGTTGAGACAATCTTGTTTGAATCATGGGCTTTACGTTTATCCTGGTGGAAGTCCGGTGAATGGACAGAAAACTACTCAGACAATGATTGCTCCTCCGTTTATTATCGAGGAGGGGCATATCGAAGAAATTGTGAATAGCCTGCTAAAGTCGATTGGAGAGGTTTTTGACTGATTATGAAAAAATTTAACGTTATCCAGCAGGAACAGGAAATCCTGGGCGATGGAGTTGAGCGCACAGTTATCAAAGGGGATTCACTGGAGTTTATTCAATATTCTTACAAAGGTGGCTCGACTTTCCCTGTTCATAGCCATCCCTCGGAACAGATGACAGTCGTTATAAAAGGAAAGTTGATTTTTTTAATCCCACAATCCGGGGCTGAGGAGGAGTTAACACTTTCTCGTGGGGAGTTAGTAGTAATACCTTCCGATGAACCTCACGGGGCTACCGTGCCCGAAAGCTGTGAGGAAACGATCACTTACAATTTCTTTTCCCCAGTACGAGATGATTTTCCCGGGGAAAGCGTGTAGGGTTAGTTAACTCAATCCCTTCACCACCGCCCTTAATTACCTGGTCCCAATCTACCCTCCTCCGCCTACCTGATTGCCGGCATATTACCTAAGTTTAGTGCCTTAGTGTTAAACAGTAGTTCTGGTAGATTGGCTATAAATACCGTAACTTAATCTCATCATCTAACATTCGGGCTTTGGGAGCCGGAAAATTTCCGACTCGCGTGCTCAAACTATTCTCTTCATGATAGTGCTTCTTACTTATAGGGAGTATCACTCTTAAACAGTTAAACTTATCTGGTTATGGAAATATCCCTCTCCAGTACATACCTGAGGCTACCTCAGGTATGTACTGGTTCGGTCAGACATATGCGCCGCGTCGCTGGAATTTTCCCGGCTCAAAGCCCTAGACAATGTTTAGCAGTTGATATCATAAGCATGCTACTGATTGCATACCGTTTTCTGGTAATTGTTCAGGAAAATCCTATCGGAGGCCGAGCAGGCATGGGTCCATGCTTTCTTTGAAAGCATGGGGAGCGAGGCCGAGATCGGAAGCAGTGAATTCCACGCCGGGGAATTCACCTGTGGTTTTATCGAACAATTACCAGAGAACGGTAAGTAGATGCTTTCAAGGTAAAGGACTAGAGCAAACCGATGTAGTAGTGGTGGAAAGATTGGGTTAAAGTTACTATTTACCCGTTTCGTTAATTGAGGACCATCGGATCTCTTACTTACAATAATAAGTCTTGTGGAAGGTGGATTTATTACACTGGCTTTTCAATGGATGGGTGAGTGTGTAACCCCTGGAGGAGGGAACATGTCTAGACCGATTATCGGTATTACTTCTAACTTCGAT
>JAGXLP010000091.1 GCA_018334615.1 Candidatus Bipolaricaulota bacterium | reverse complement strand
GGCCAGGAAGTAACCTCTTTAGCCATCGTAGAAACCTTGTTTAGATTATTTGCGGATGGTCATTGGAAAACATAACTAACAAAGGCCTACAACCTTTTCGGAAGAGTTCTACGATGTGAGAAGCCGGCGGCAAAAAGAAACAACAAAGAAAAACCGCAAAGCGCCCCCAAATCTATCAGGGGGCTGCCAGTACCACTGAATGAGAAACGTACCAGATCAACGAAATACGTAAGTGGAGAAAGCTGCGAGATTATCTCTCCCCAACCGGGCAGTTTGCTGGTAGGAATGAAAATCCCGCTGACAAAAATTAAGGGAAATTTGATCAAGGTGGATAGCATCATTATATCCGCCGTTGTATCAGTGGGAACTGCCGATATAAGCACTCCGATCGCGGAGAAGCAGAAACTGGCTAGGATTATCCCTAATACAAGAGTTAAAAAATTTAAGGGCACCATGCCCAAAATCCCCGCTACCGCAAAAATGGAAACGGCCGAGATGGAAAAAGCCAGGGCCATTGAGCCCATGATATCTCCTAAAAGCATCTCGGTCACGCTTATCGGACTGGACACGAGTCTCTCCAGAGTTTTTGTTCTCGTCTCCCAGGGTGCGATAACCGGACTGATCGATGTGGAGGTAAACCAGATGGCCATTCCGGAAAGTCCCGCAATTAATGAAATGGGCGGCATCTCCCTTCCCACCAAAAAGGCAAAGAAAAAGAAGAAGGGCAGAAGTATTCCAAAGATCACGACCGGCCCCTTCCCGTAGTAAATCCTTAGGTCTTTTTTCGCTATAGAAAGCGATTTGCCTAAACGCGGTATACCATACATTGCTCTCTAATCTCCTTTGTTGAATTGTTGATAACGTTTATCATATCCCTCAACCCGCTGTCAGATGAGTAAAGACCTCTTCTAAACTGGGTCCGGAAGTATTCAATGATACTATATTTAAATTTTCCTTCCGGGCAAAATCTACCACCTTTTCTACTATCTCACCCGGATCCGACCCATAGAGCCTGTACTTGTCCCCTTCTTTTTCTATTTCCTGCACTACCTGGAGGCCTTCTTTTAGTTCTTTTAATTTAGCTTGGCTGAAGTCATTACTGGCAAAGCTGATTAAGACCGACTGGGTGCTTTGAATTGTGGCTTTAAGTTTCTCCGGAGAATCAATGGTTGCTATTTGGCCTTTGTTTATGATAGCGACCCGATCGCACAATTTATCAGCTTCGCTTATGTTGTGGGTAGTCAAAAAGATGGTCTTTCCTTCCCCGTTGAGTTCACCTATTCGCTCCTTTATTAGCTGCTGACTTGCCACATCCAGTCCGGCGGTAGGTTCATCCAAAAACAAAATGGGAGGGTCGTTTATAAGGGCCATTGCTAAAATCAATCTTTGCTTCATGCCTTTGCTGAAGCCTTTTACCTTTGAGTCCGCTCTATCACCGAGGCCAAACTCCTCCAGCAGCGTATCCGATTTTCTCCTCCTTTCTTTCTTTGGAACTCCGTAGAGTTCACCGGCCAATTGCATATTCCCCCGGGCGGTGAGGTCTATGTAGGCGTTGGCTTCTTCCGGTGCAATTCCAATTCTTTCCTTTGCCGGGATGGGGTCTTGAACGACGTTTATTCCGTCTATGTAAGCCCTGCCAGAATCGGGCTTTAGTACTCCCGTAATCATTCTGACTGTGGTTGTTTTACCCGCCCCGTTGGGCCCTAAAAAACCAAAGATCTCTCCTTCTTGTACTTCAAAAGTTACACCATCTACTGCGCGTAATTCGCCAAAATCTTTAATCAGGCCATTTGTTTCTATAGCTCCCAATTAATTCACCTCAAAACTTCGCTTCTCTTTGGGGTTAGCTAATCTTATTTTTTAGTCGGTAATGCGGAATTCCCATACTGACTTTCCGTTCCAGGTAACCTTCCTCATACAGGACCTCGAGGACAAGAGGAACCCTCTCTTCTATTAACTGTCCTCCTGTTTCTACCATTTCGGGGCAGAACCAGCTCTCTTCGCTTTCAGGGCAGCCTTCCCCTTCCAGCTGGTCCATGGTTGCCTCGAATACAGGGTCGAATAGTTGTTTTTCCTTCTCGAGAGCTTTATTTATTAACTCTTTTTTCTCCGTAATTATTTCCTCAGTTTTCGCATCCATCACTTAATTCACCTCCTAATAGAGTTATGGTTATCTTTTCCACAGCGAGGCTCCAGACCTTTTCCGGAGCTCCCCCTCCTTCTTCTCGGTACTGGGCAACTTCGATGATCCCTGCGGAGCTTAGTTCGGATAAGTGATAGTATAGATTTTGCTCTCCAGTTGAGTGACAAATATCTTCTAAATGTTCACGTATTTGGCCCGTAGATTTTTCTCCCTCCCCTAAAAAATGGATTATCTTCCAGCGGGTCGGGCAGTGAAGGGCGCGGGCGTATTTTTTGATCTGGTTCAAAGATATCTCTATCTCTTTGTTCATAAAGGTTCGTGGCTCCAGAGGATACTAAAATTATCTTTGCAGTATTATAGTAAATCACTATAATAGTATCAACATTGACATTTATATAATAAGCGCAAAAATCCAAGAACTCAGCTCCCCGGGGTATAGGGCTTTATTCCCGATGTCAGAGTTTGACCATGTCGGTTCCGAATCCCGCCCCTGGAGATAATCCCTTATTTACAAACCTTAATGGCAAAAAATTTTGTTAAGAGGGTGCTTAGAGCACTGTAGTTAACCGACATTTCGGAATCGTCTTAGAGAAGTAAAACGGAAGGGTTTCCTTGAACGAGGAAACAAATTAGGGTGCAGGAAATTACTTTTTGCCAAAATTTTTCCGTTCTGCCGCAGCCAAAGCTCCTTGATATACGGTTTTTACTGGTAGACCGTTAGCATCGGCAACCTGGCAGCAGGAATCGAACTCGGGAGAGCAGGTTATCGGTTCCCCATTTAAATATCCTACCTTGACCTCTACGGAACCATAGTTCGTTTCGACCTCGAAGATTTCCCTGTCTAGCTCCCTTCTCCTGACTTCGTAACTGCGAATACCGAGAGTTGTAGTCTCGCGAAAAACAATTCGACCAAGAAGTTGTTCGTCTTCCGTGTTGCAGATTACCGTGAGCTGACTACCGGGACGGTTTTTCTTCATCTGAACGGAAGTTTTAAAGACATCCAAGGCACCGGCTTCGAGTAGTTTGTCTTCGAGGCTGGAGTAAAACTCGGGGTTCATGTCATCGATGTTGGTTTCCAGGACAGTAATTTTTCCGTCAAAGGATTCCTTTCCATTACGGTCCCCGGCTATCGTCTTGCCCAGGTTGGTGCGGAGGTAGTTCCCATATCCCTCGAAATCTTTGGCACCTAATCCATAGCCGATTTTGTGAACTTCCATCGGCGGGCGAGTGAAGTTATCGACAAAGGTCACCAAAATTAGCGCCCCGGTGGGGGTGGTGAGTTCGGCTTCTATCCCCCTGGAGTAAGTAGGGACACCCTCCCCCCGGAGTAACTCAGCCGTTGCGGGGGCAGGAACCGGCATAATACCATGTTTAGTAGTAACCGTCCCTTTCCCTAAGTTGACAGGAGCCGAGTGGATTGTTTCCGGGCTTAATCTCCATATTGCCAGAGCAGCCCCGACGATATCGACGATGGAATCGACTGCCCCTACTTCGTGAAAGTGAACTTCGGATTTGGATACTCCATGGATTTCAGCTTCTACAGCTGCCAGCTTTTCAAACATTTTTTTACTCGTTGATAGGACTTTGGTGGGCAAGTCCCAGACTTCAAGCAAGGATAATACGTCATCTAAATTTCTTGCGATATTATCGCCGGAGTCCTCGACCCGGAATCGGGTACCGGTTACACTGGCTCGAGAATCAGACCAAGTTTCCAACTCGATATCCATGGGTGAGCCTTCTGAAAGCAGCTCGGCAAACCACTCGAACTCGAGGCCCAGATCAAACAGGCTGCTCAAAAACATATCGCCACTGATGCCAGAAAAGGGCTCTAGAAACAGAACTTCTCGCTTATTCGTCATTGGTACCCGGTTCCTCGGATGTCTTAACTTTATTGATCAGGGCTGCAGCAAAATAACCTGCTCCGTAACCGTCACCTATGTTTACTACAGCCATACCGGGCGAGCATGAATTAAGCATCGTCAACAACGCAGCGAGTCCATCCAGGTTCGCCCCGTAGCCAATATCTGTAGGCACGGCTACTACCGGTGTCGAGACTAAGCCGGCAACCACACTGGGAAGGGCTCCTTCCATTCCCGCTACCACTACCGCTACGTCAGCCTGGTCGATCTTTTCTCTAAAGCTGAGAACCCGATGCAATCCGGACACTCCCACGTCGAAGATTGTTTCCACTTGAACTCCCATAGAACGGGCAGTCACTTCGCTTTCCCTGGCCACGGGAATATCCGAGGTTCCAGCAGTCACTACGACGACTTCTCCCCGGACGTCTTCAGGATAGGTCCCAATAAAGGCCAGTTTCGATTCAGGATAAAGTTTAGCCTCGTTGTATTCGTCCTCTAGCTTTTCGAGTGTTTCGCGATCCACCCGAGTAGCTATCACGTTTTCTTCGGGATACATTTCTCTAATGATCTCGATTACCTGGCCTTCCGTCTTTCCTTCACAGTAAATTGCCTCGGGAGCTCCTCGCCGAAGCCTCCGATGCGTATCGATCTTTGTGTGGTCCAGATCCTGGAAGGGCAGTCTTCGTAACTGCTTCTTGGCTTCACTTACTGAAACATCTCCATCCCTTAAAGAAGTCAAAAGCCTGTTCAACTGTTTCTCGTCCAAGTTAAGCCTCCTGAATTGAGTTACGCTTCAGCAACCTGTTGATAGTTTAAACTGCCCGTACGATAACCTTCTAAATCGAGGGTAACGTACGTGTAACCGGCGTTTTTTACGCCATTGATAATCTTTTCACTCTGGTCCAGAGCTCGGTCAAATTCTTCTCGAGCAAGTTCAATACGGGCGATTTCACCGTGGTGACGAACCCGGTGTCCGTGAAAGCCCATTTCTCTCAGGCAGGACTCCGCCTGGGAAACCTGATTTAAAATATCCTCAGTGATTTCAGTGTTATAAGGGATCCTGGTAGCGAGACAAGTATT
>JAGXLP010000090.1 GCA_018334615.1 Candidatus Bipolaricaulota bacterium | reverse complement strand
CTGGAACTTGAAGCCCTGGAAAGGTCGGGGGTGGAAGACTATCTGGTCTGGAATCCGAAATCCAATTACGATTCTTTGTGGAAAACCCTGGAGGAAATGTCCTAAGGTTGAATGGTCAAGTGCCCTAACACAGTGACCGAAGCTGCTTTGGTTCCTAATTTAGCAGGGAGGGTCACAGTGCCCGACCGGAATCTTCAGTAAGAAGCAATAGCCCGGGCAAAGTCACCCGGGCTGCTTTGGTTGAGTTCGTAGCGTTTAGGCGCGGATTACAAAAGAAAAATCTGATTTTATTCTTCTTCGTCCTCGGTAGAATTAAGTGCTTCGTGTATTTCTCTGATTCTTTCGTCCACCTGGGCAAATATCGTTCCTTCTTCGTACTCCCCGTTTTTGAGTTCGGCTCCGGCCGGGGTATCCGTTAGAATCTCCAGACCCTCGCTTACTTTTTTCACCGGATAAATATGGAACTCGCCTGCCTCGACTGAGTCAATTATCTCGTCGTTCAACATCAGGTTATCGATGTTTTCCTCGGGCAGGATTACTCCCTGGTCCCCCGTTAAGCCTTGTTGCTTGCAGACCTCGTAAAACCCTTCGACCTTTTCCTTTGCCCCGCCAATAGGTTGAATCTCTCCCTTTTGGTTAACCGATCCGGTGACGGCGATCCCCTGGTTTATCTCGAGATCCGCGAGACGTGAGATTATAGCATAAAGTTCAGTGCTGGAGGCACTGTCCCCGTCTATCTTAGAGTAGCTCTGTTCGAATGCGATGTTGGCGGTTAAGGAAAGCGGCTTGTCGTAGGCAAACTTTTGCCCCAGATAACCCTTGAGTATCATTACTCCCTTTGTGTGGGTGTTACCGGATAGGTCCGCCTCTCTGTCGATATTAACTACACCTTCCTTTCCCGCATAGACATTGGCAGTAATTCGTGCCGGTTTACCAAAGGTGAAGTCCCCGGTGTCGAGTACAGAAAGACCGGTGATTTGCCCAACCTCTTTTCCTTTGATGTCTATGAATATCTTGCCACGATCGATGTATTCGTGGATCTTGTCCTTTATAAGGCTCCTTCGCTCGATCTTTTCCTCCATTGCCTTCTGAACGTGATCTTCATCTACGTACTCTTCTCCATCCTGCTTGGCCCAGTAACTAGACTCCTTGACCAGTTCAGTTATTTCGCTAAATTTGGTGGAGAGCTTTTCCTTATCTCTTGCCATTTCTGAGGAGTATTCAACTACTTTTGCCACCCCGGAGGGGTAGAAATGTTTTACCTCAGAGTTATCGCTGGCTTGATCGTTAATAAACCGGGCGATTTTAACTTCTTCACTTTCCTCCCAGTCCATTTCGTTATCGAAATCCGATTTGACGTTAAATAGCTTCTGAAAATCTTCTTCGAAGGAATTTAGAATGTTGTAGATTCGCCGATTTCCAATTAGCACGACCTTGATACTCAATGGAATTGGTTCGGGCTGGAGCCCCTTAGTAGAGGCATAACCCAGCATCTGGGCGGGATCCTCGATTTTTATTTCTCCCTGATTGAGTGCTGTTTTTAGTCCTTCCCAGCTTAATCCATATCTAAAAAGGTTCTTGGCTTTTAGGACAAGATAGCCCCCGTTTGCTTCGTGCAGGGCTCCCGGCTTTATCATGGTGAAATCCGTCGACATCATCCCGAACTGAGCTTTTTTCTCAACTGCCCCAAATAGGTTGGGATAGGTGGCGTTGTCTTCTATTACCACCGGGGCTCCTTCGGTATCACCATTGTTGACCAGGACATTCGCTCGATATTTCACAAATTGATCCTGCGCCGCAGCAAGTTGAGCCATTGCGGCCGGTTGATTCCCCGAATTTTGGTTGGTGAAGTCATCGATGTTTTCCAGGATGTCTTCTTTTACGTTGTGGAGGTATTCGACCACCCTTTCATTACCCTCGTATTTTGCTTCCAGTTTACGTAGCATCGGGTCGAGAAGAAAGGAAATTGCTTCTTTTTTCAAGTTCTGAATTTTCTCGTTTCTCTCTTCCTCGGCCTCCATGACCTTCTGCATGGTTTCCTGTATCAGGTCCTGGAGCTCTTCCTGTTGGCTCTCCAGTTTCTCTCTCCGCTCGTCCTCCAGGTTGCTGAACTGTTGCTGGTCCAACGGTTCTCCATCCTCTCCTTTTGGCACTGTGTTCAAGCCAAAAGGAGTTCTCTGAAGCAAAAACCCCCTTTCCGAAGCTTCTTCTTCCAGTTCCTCAAACAACAACTTTTTTTTCTGGTTAAATTCGTTGTCTATTGCTTCCTTTCTCTGTTTGTATTCCCCGGTCTCGAAGGTATCCGAGACACCGTCCTCGAGGTGTTCTATAAGTTCTTCCATGTCTTCCTGGAATTCACAACCCTTACCCGCCTCTAACTGGAGATACTGTGGACAGTCGGGATTGTCAAAGTTGTGAACGTAACAGATATCTGGCGGTGCCTCTTCTTCTTTACTTACTCTATTCAGGAAATTATTTATCGCCGAGTTCTTCCCCGTTCCGGGCTCCCCTGCCACGTAAATGTTGTAACGGTTTTCGTCGTCCTTGACTCCCAGACCCAGTTCAATCGCGCCTAATGCTCGATCCTGCCCAATGATCTCCTTCAATGGGTCCAGTTCTTCCGTAGTCTCAAAAGAGAAATCGTCTGCTATGCAAATCCTTCTGAGGTCTGAACTTCCAAGTTCTCTTGTCATCATCAATCCTCCTTAAAGAAATGTTAAAGGAGTCCGTCAATCAGTTCAATTGGGGATTAGCCCTTTTGGACCACGTTGACGTCGTTTACGACGATTGCAGGGGACTTTAAGCTCCCACCAACCCATTCGGCTTCTTTTCCCAGCTTGATTTTTCCGTTCAGGAGATCGTATACGTTTCCGGCGATCATCGTATTTTTTACCTTGCCCGTGATTTCCCCGCCTTCAATCTTGTATGCTACTGAAATGTTATTTGAAAATTCTCCGGAAAGCGGATTGCCCTGGCCCAGTCCGAGTACCTGGTCGACCATAAGTCCTTTGTCTATATCGGAAATCAATTCTCCGACGGTATTCTCGCCCGGGCTTATGATGAGCGTTGTCGGACTCGTACTTGGGGCTGCTCTGAAGTCCGCCCCGCTGATTAGTCCACCCTTTAACCCGTTGCCAGTCGGGGCGACCGAGGCAAGGCCGGCCGTCTGAAGATCGTAGAGAAAGTTTTCTGCCGTTCCGTCGTTCATAAGAGTGGTTTGTTCAACCGGAAGCCCTTCGTCGTCAAAGCTTCGCCTCGTTGGAGACCCTTCCAAAGTTCCGTTGTCAGTTAACTTCAGGTTCTTGGAAAATACCTGTTCTCCTGACTTGTCCCCGAGCGGGGAAGTACCCTGAAAGACGTTTTCACCGTTGAAGCCGGCTAGAAGGGATACCAACAGCACCAAAGAACCCCGAGGAGTGAAGATCACAGGGAAGGCTCCCCTCTCAATCGAAGATTCTGTTCTCGCCCATTTAACCTTCTGTATTACCCTGTCTACTAGGTCCATAGGTTCAAACTGTTCGAGATGTTGAGCCACAGCGTTCTCGTAGAAGCTGAAAATATCGTCATCGCTGACGTCTTTTATCTCCACTGTCAATGAGAGTTTGGTCTTTTCTTCTTCCACCGCCAGGTTGTTGCTGTTGATGACCCGTATTTTGTCGTGGGATTTGTTTAGATCGAGATTGACCTCGAGATCGCTGTCGAACTCTTCTAACCGTTCCGTTATCCTCTTGCCGTAGTCTATCAAATCTGCTGCGGTTAGGTCAGAGATTTCCCTATTCATAGTATCGTATTTTTTTACTTCAGTTGGGCCGGGGAACTCGAAACCTGCTTTTTCGCCAAACTTTGCCGTCTCCACCGCCCTTTCGACTGCTTGTGACGGATCCTCCCAGTTTGTTGTTGTGGAGAATCCCAATTTACCGTCATCTATGACTCGTAAAGCTGCGCCGTTTGTTTCCACGTATTTGAGCGACTCCAGCTCGCCGGATTCGAACTGGACCGGAATCGAATTGCTTTCTATCTCAAATACTTCCGCACTATCTGCTCTTTCCGTTGCATGCTCTATGAGTTCCATTATCGTCCTCCTATTGTTACATCCTGAATTAGCAGATGAGGTGATCCATCGGTAACAGGGAGAGGCATTTGCCCTCCTTTGCCACATCCTCCGGCCGACCCAATGATTTCCAGGTCGTTGCCGATACCCGCGATGTTTTCAAGTGATTTGAAAATGTTTCCAGTCAGGACTACATCTCGTACCATCGATCCAATCTCTCCGTTCTCAATTAGGTGGCCGTAACCAGCGCTAAAGGTAAATTGTTCCAGCTGAGTTTGTCCCCCATAAGCGTCCTTTGCGTAAATACCACGGTCTATAGATTTTATCAGGTCGTTAAACGATTCCTCGCCCGGTTCGATATATGTGTTAGTCATCCGGACGATTGGTTCGTAACGATAAGATATTGCCCGAGCATTTCCCGTCGGGTCCTGGCCCATTTTCTTCGCGGTCTCCCGAGAATGTAGAAAACTATTGAGTTTACCGTCCTTGATCAGGTAAGTCTTCTTACGGGGAACACCCTCGTCGTCAAAGGGCAAGTTTCCTCGCTTTCCGTCTATGAACCCTTCGTCCACGACATTCAGATTCTCAGGACCGAATTCTCTACCCAGCTTCATTATTTCCTGAAGCCGTTCGTTTTTGTATACGTGATCCGCTTCGCATAAATGGCCGAACGCCTCGTGGATAAATACTCCAGCCAGTTTTGGGTTCAGTAGGACGGTATAGTTTCCACCTTCCACGGGATCTGCGGTTAAAAGGGAAACAGCCCGCGAAGCGACTTCCTCTGTAATGTCTTCTTTTCCTACGACATAGTCAAAGCCTCCCGCCGTTCCCAAGCTATCGTGAGCGATTTGAATATTGTTTTCGTCTCCCTTAGCTATTGCGACCAATAGTAGTGTTAAGTCCGGGATCTCTTGATATATGGTAGTTCCTTCAGAATTTACATAAGTCAGTTCACGAAACGAATCGCTATATATCGTTCTGGTGGATTCGATCCGATCATCGTAATTCAACATTAGCTGGTTGTATTTTTTCACTACATCTCGCTTCTCCTCTAGCGGGATTCTTCTTATGTCATTTTCCTGGTTGGAAGTAACTTCTTCTTCCTGTGGTTCAACCT
>JAGXLP010000089.1 GCA_018334615.1 Candidatus Bipolaricaulota bacterium | reverse complement strand
ACTGGTACTAGATTTATAATTTTCAATAGCGACGGTGATCAAGTTAGCGCCGCCTACAGGGAACATGAACAGATCTATCCTAAACCGGGCTGGATCGAGCACGGTCCGGAAGAAATCTGGGAAAATTTAAAAATTATTACGGTGGAGGCGCTGGAAAAAGCAGGGCTGGATTCCGATGACCTGGCTTCCGTGGGAATTACAAATCAACGGGAGACGGTATTTGTCTGGGACGATCAGGGCGAACCATTACACAACGGGATTGTTTGGCAGGACCGTCGTACGACTGACCGCTGTGAGGAACTAGAAGGGACGGATGTTGAGGGAATAGTGAAGTCCAGGACGGGTTTGAGACTGGATCCGTACTTCTCAAGCACAAAGATCGAGTGGCTTCTAGAGAACGTTGAAGGGTTAAGAGGTAAGGCGGAACGGGGAAAAGCTTACTTTGGTACCGTTGAAAGCTGGCTTATCTGGAAATTGACAGGTGGAGAAGCCTACGTTACTGACCACACTAACGCCTCCCGGACGATGTTGTTCGATATTGAAGAGAAGGATTGGCATAGCGAGTTACTTGATTTCTTCGGGGTTCCCAGAAATAGCCTTCCGGACCCGGTTGAAAACGTAGAAAAGTACGGAAAGATAACTGGCGTTGATTCGCTGGCAGGAGTCCCAATCGGTGCCGCCCTCGGAGACCAGCAGGCAGCTCTGTTCGGGCAGGGTTGTTATAGTCCCGGAGAAGGGAAGAATACATACGGTACCGGTTCTTTCCTTCTGGTTAACGTAGGAGAAGAGCCGTGCTACGGTGAAGATTTGCTTACTACTATTGGTTTTTCATCAAATGGGGAAACCAGATATGCACTTGAAGGCTCGGTCTATTCGGCTGGAGCAACTATTCAATGGCTTCGCGACGGCTTGAATATAATCGACGAGGCAGCCCAAAGCGAGGAGTTGGCGGAAAGCTTGGATGGAAATGACGGTGTCTATTTGGTGCCCGCTTTTACCGGCCTTGGGGCTCCGCACTGGGATTCTTCAGCCCGAGGAACGATAGTGGGGCTGACCAGGGGTAGCGACGAGCGCCACATGGCAAGGGCAGGTCTGGAATCTATAGCCTACCAGGTAGAAGACGTCTTACGGGCCATAAGAGAAGAAGCGGACCAGGATCTTGAGGAACTCAGAGTTGACGGGGGAGCGGCCGAGAACAATTTCCTCTGTCAATTTCAGAGTGATATTTCCTCTATTACTCTGCTCAGAACGGGAATATTTGAGTCATCAGCCCTCGGGGCTGCTTTTGGTGCTGGTTTGACAGTTGGCGTTTGGAACGACCTTGCCGAGATAGATCAAATGATAAGGAGTAAACATAACCAGATATTTGAACCTGCGATGGAAGCTGAAACTAGAAAAGAAGTATATGGTAAATGGCAGGAAGCTGTGGAGAAAGCTAAAGGTTGGGCCTAATTATTTATATGTTTTGCGTCCAGGTTAAGAAAGTGCTGTCGGCTACTGTACTTGAATCATTTTTCGAGACAGAGTTGTACTTAGTAGCTGATCTGAGAATTTATATAGCCGTTAGTTGCAAAATAAGCAAAACTGGGTTAAATTAAAGCAATTAGAAAGTAATCGAACATACATAGCGAAGATTTATTTCGGTTTACGTTAAAAAACATTCAAATAAAAACAGTAATAAATCTCTTTGATATTTAACCAGCAACGCAATCTGGATAAGTGTTCTAAAGGAACGAAAAAGCAGAACATTTTACATCTAGTTTGGAGCATATAAAGTTCTCCCGATCAATTCCGGAGGTGATATTAAAACTATAACGCCGGTAATTAAGTTACCAAGTTACAATTTACTCAATTATTATATCCAAGGAGGAGATTAGGATGAATTTTAAAAAGTTAGCGGTACTATCGATGATTTTGTTAATCATCATCGGAGCTAGTATTGTCACCAGTTATGGTCAGGAAAGGAAAACAACTAAAATCAAATTCTGGCATGCTATGGGTGGAACACGAGTAGATTTTATCGACCGAATGGTAAAAGATTTTAACCTTTTTCACCCTACCATTAACGTCAACGTAACCTATAAGGGTAGTTACAGAGAGACTTTAACCGCGACCCAGGCCGCAGCCCGGACCGGTAATGCACCTCACGTGATTCAATCATTTGATATTGGAACAAGAGAAAATATCGATAGCGGCCTTTTCGTTCCTGCAGGTGACCTTGTTGAGAAGTTTGGTATAGTAGTAAACTGGGATGACTACATCGAGTCTGCTCTTAATTATTACCGGGTAGAAGGTAAGCTCTGGGGTTTCCCCTGGAATTCTTCCAATGCCATCCTTTACTACAACAAGGATAAATTTAAAGAAGCTGGCGTAAGCATTCCTGAAAAGCCAACTTTTCAAGACATTACCGAAATTAGTCAGGAACTAGTTGATAGTGGTGTTGTAGAGGGAGGAATCACTTGGCCGCTACATACCTGGTTTTTCGAGCAATGGATGGCAGAGCAGGGCCAAGTTCTCGTTAACAACGGTAATGGTAGAGAGGGAAGACCAACCGAGATATTCCTCGAGAGCGAAGAGGCAAAAAGAATCTTTAGCTGGTGGAAGGAACTGTACGACAAAGGGTTGTGGAAAAACCCTGGCGTGGAAGCTTGGGCGCAGGCAAATTCGCTTTTCCTCGGTGAGACCGTAGCAATGGAAATTACTTCTACTTCCGACGTAACAGGAATGGAGAAAAATGCAGCTGAGAACGGATTCGAACTTGGCACTACCTTCCTTCCAATTCCCGAGGGAACAGAGAGAAACGGTGAAGTCATTGGTGGAGGTAACCTCTGGATCACAGAAGGCCACTCCGATGCTGAATTAGAAGCTGCCGTCACTTTTGCTCTTTGGATGAGCAATGTCGAAAATTCTATTCGCTGGCACAAGGGAACGGGCTACTTCCCAATAAGAAAGAGTTCCGTCGAAATTCTGGATAAAGGAGGTTGGTTCGAAAGATCACCTAATTCCAGAACGGCGTTTGATCAGCTTCTAGAGACAAAAACTAATGCTGCTACAGCGGGAGCTCTGATTGGTCCTTTCCGTCAAGTTAGGACAATAGTTGAAGAGGCATTCCAGAGAGTTATGAGTGGGACTTCTGTAGATAAAGCTTTGGCACAAGCTGATAAGGAAGCCGAAAAGGCTATGGAGGAATACCAGGAAATTGTCTCCTCTTAATTCCACTTAAAGTCTAGTTTACTAAGAAAGTCGATGGGCGGGGTTAACTGTGCCCCGCCCATTTTAAAATAAAGGACTGGAGGTAGTATGAAATCAAAATACCCTGGGAAAATATTACCTTTACTGTTCCTGGCTCCGACTATTATAGTTACTGTATTGTTTCTATACTATCCTGCAGGAATGAGTTTCCGGTTGAGTCTCTATAGGACTCTTTTTATGGGAAGAAAAAAGGTATTTACAGGTCTGGGTAATTTCGTTTCACTCTTCACCTCTCCTAAATATCTCAGTGTCGTGGGGAAGAGTTTTATTTTTTCATTTAGTGTGGTAGTGGGAGGGCTTGTAATTGGTTTAGCTATTGCCCTTCTGGCCAATAGGAAAATCCGGGGGGCCAGGCTGTACCGGACGGGATTGATCTGGCCTTACGCATTGTCTCCCGCTATAGCAGGAACTATATGGCTCTTTTTATTTAACCCTAACACAGGGATGTTAACCTATATCATGGAAGTCTTGTTTGGTATCCAGCCTGATTGGCTCGCCAGTGGACCTCTTTCTATGTTTATGGTGATAGTTGCAGCGACGTGGAAAAATCTCGGTTATAATATAATATTTTTCCTTGCGGGATTGCAGAACGTTCCTGGCGAGTTTCTGGAGGCAGCTGATGTTGATGGAGCCAACATCTTTCAAAAATTCTGGCACATCACGCTCCCTCTTCTCTCTCCAACTATACTTTTTCTCGTAGTTATGAATATGATCTACTCGTTTTTTAGGACTTTTGCCCTGATAGATATAATGACGAAGGGGGGTCCATCGGGCGCTACCAATATAATGATTTTTAATCTTTATCGGGATGCGTTCCAGTACTTCAAATCCGGTATTGCGGCATCGCAGTCTTTGCTATTATTCGTGCTGGTTTCAATTTTGACCTTGATACAATTCAAGACTTCAGGCAAGGGGGTGTATTACGGTGGTTAGCCCCAAAGTTAGGGACAAACTTGCCACAATATTCACCCATTTGGCCCTGATAATTCTCGTTTTCTTGATTGCTTCACCGATTTTGTTTGCGCTTATTGCAAGCACCCAATCTACATCGACGATACTTAATTATCCCCCTCAGTTTCTACCCGGAGATTCGATCGTGAGAAACTTCACCGTGGCCTGGACTGATTATAAGCTAGGACGATTGATGTTAAATAGCACGATTATTGCAATTGCTGTGACTGTCGGGAAAACTATAATATCAATCTTTGCTGCTATGGCATTAGTATATTTTGATTTCCCGTTTAAAAACTTCATATTTGTCATAATTTTACTTACTTTGCTTTTGCCGGTGCCCGTCCGAATAGTTTCATTGTTTGAATTTGTTAGTAATTTGGGCATGGCTGATACTTTTTATGCCATGATTTTCCCATTTTTTGCCAGTGCAACGGGTACTTTTCTATTTCGACAACATTTCCAGTCAATTCCTGGTTCTCTTGTAGATGCGGCTCGCGTGGATGGAGCAGGTCCCATTAGATTTATGACCAAGGTTCTCGTGCCTATGTCTATGAATACAATTGGAGCTCTTGCAGTTATTCAATTTATCTACATGTGGAACCAGTACCTCTGGCCACTGATAATAATGCAATCAGAACATAAGCAGGTAATCCAACTAGGATTAAAAATGTTAACTGGATCCGGTAGAGCTGGTGTTAAACCCTGGGGACCGGCCATGGCGGGATCAATTATTGCCATGTTGCCTCCGTTATTAATATTTTTACTTCTCCAGGAGCAGTTCATGAAAGGATTTGCTTTAAAGGAAGACAAATAGAAATTTGTTGATAATAGTTTTAGCTCAAACCGTAGTAAAATAGTTTCGAAGGTTAACATAGAGCTTATAATATGTAGTGGTCCTTTAGTCGAAAAATTCCTGACATAATAATTAATTTTATGCTGGGCGGGCAAATAAATATGATTACCATTACAGGCCCT
>JAGXLP010000088.1 GCA_018334615.1 Candidatus Bipolaricaulota bacterium | reverse complement strand
AGGCCGATAATCTGGCGATAAAGGGATTGGCTTTAACTCTTGATAAGCCGGCCCACTTTATTACGTCTGCAGTTGAACACCATGCTGTCCTCCATTCTTTTGAGTGGCTTGAAGACCAGGGGCACGAGGTGTCCTATCTCGACGTCGATGAAAATGGTCGAGTGAGCCCCGACAATTTGAGAGAAGCCCTGAGAGAGGATACTGCTCTGGTCTCTATAATGTACGCGAACAACGAGATAGGAACCATAGAGCCGATTGAGGAGCTCGCAGAAATTACCCGGAATAGTGGAGCACTTTTCCATACTGACGCGGTACAGGCTTATGGGAAGTTCCCCCTTGAGTTGGAGAACGTTGATTTACTTTCTGCTTCAGGGCACAAAATCTACGGCCCCAAAGGAGTTGGGCTGCTTTATCGCCGAAAAGGTGTAAAACTAGAACCGTTGATTCATGGTGGGGGGCATGAACAGGGCATTAGGAGTGGAACTGAAAACGTTCCCGGTATCGTCGGACTGGCTAAAGCGACCGAGCTCGTATCCAGGGAAATGAAGGAAGAAATTCCTCGTCAGAAAGCGCTTCGGGATAGAGTAATTCGAGAAGTGCTCGAGATAACGGATACGGTTCTAAATGGCCCTCGGGAGAACCGTCTCTCAAATAATGCTAACTTCAGTTTTCAGGGTATAGAGGGCGAATCGATAGTTATGAAGCTGGATAATCTTGGTGTCGCCGCCAGCACGGGATCGGCATGTTCTTCTCCAAGCCTAGAGCCGAGCCATGTACTTCTGGCCATAGGATTACCCCTGTCATTAGCCCATGGGAGTCTAAGACTTACCCTTGGAAGAGAGACGACCGAAGAAGACGTGAATCATCTTTTAGATGCCCTGCCCGACGTTATAGAGGAACTTCGACTTGCCTCCCCTCTCTCCAACTGACGTTCTACCAACCAATTAAGAGGTGGTAATAATGTATTCGGAAAAAGTAAAGGAACATTTCAATAATCCTCATAATCAGCGAAAAATGGAGAATCCGGACGGAATAGGCAAAGTGGGCAATGCTCTGTGTGGGGACGTTATGTGGCTATACATCAGGGTGGGAGAGAACGAAGACGGGGACGAGATAATCGAGGATATCTCTTGGGAAACCTTCGGGTGTACGGCAGCCATCGCGACTTCATCGATGATAACTGATCTGGCACGGGGAAAGACGATTGAGGAAGCCATCGAAATATCGAATGAAGAAGTAGCGGAAGAGCTGGATGGACTTCCACCGGTAAAGATGCATTGTTCCAACCTAGCCTCCGATGGATTAATTGAGGCAATTTATGATTATTTGAGTTCGAACTACGATGAAGTTCCGGAAGAACTGAAAAAAAGACACCAGCAAATAGAAAAACATATGGAAGAAGTCCAGGAAGAGTACGGAGAGTACGTCGAGATGGAAGAGGAAATGCATAGTTCAAGTTAATCTACCCGGCAAAAGCAGTAACTGGCATTAGGATAAAGTTAAAGTTATTTTAAATAGTAAAGGAGAACGATGGACCTCGTATTTTCGGAAGAGGCATTACAGTATCGGTCGGCGGGGCATCCAGAAAGCCCTGATAGAGTAAAGACAGCATACAGTATCTTAAGAAATAAGTACAAAACCTTGCCTCCGGACCAGGCAACGGTAGATGACTTACGACTGGTGCACGATAAAAATTTCATCAAAAGGGTTCGCGAGGGTAATTTCTCCAACCCGGATTGTCCGAAGTACGATGATTTATTTTTTTACGCAACGCTTTCGGCGGGGGGAGCGCTAAAAGCTCAAAAAACCGGCAACATCTCTCTAATGCGTCCGCCTGGCCATCACGCCGGAAAAGATTATCTAGGGGGTTTTTGCTACTTCAATAACCTGGCTATTGCCGTCCGGAAGTCGAATTTGAAGACTTTGATTGTAGATTTTGATGCCCACCACGGGAACGGAACCCAGGACATTTTTCTTGGTGATGAACAGGTAGTTTATTTGTCGTTGCACCGCTCGCCAGGTTTTCCCGGCACGGGCCAGAAGTCAGTAAAAAACGCTATAAACCACCCGGTCCCGGCAACGATCGGAGATACGAAGTATCTTGAAATTCTGACGGAAGCTCTCGACGGGCTCGAGAACAAAGGGTTTGAGCAACTCGCACTTTCGGCAGGATTTGACGGACACAAAAGAGATCCGCTGGCCTCGGTCGGACTATCTACTTTAGCGTTCGAAGAAATAGGAAAATTGCTAAATAATTTGGACCTCCCTGCCTTTGCAGTTTTAGAAGGTGGGTACGTTGGAAAGGATCTTGGAAAAAATATCAATGCCTTCCTGACTGGATTCAACGGGTAAGGAAGGGGAAACTCTCAATGAAGATACTTTCCTATTCAAAGGCTCTTTACTCCAGTTGGCTTTACTACAGCCCCGACCGACTACTATTTGACGCCGGGGAAAGTGTAAGCAGTATTATGGGCAATAAGTCTTTCGCGATCGAGAGAGTCTTTCTCTCCCACGGCCACACGGATCACATCGCGGGACTTATAAGCTTGATAAACATAAGGAATAACGCCATGGGAGATAAGAAGAAACCGCTAACTGTTTTCTATCCGAGAAATAACTTTCATATTTCCGAACTTATGAACTACCTGAGCCGGACTAATGGTAATATATCCTACCCCCTGGAGTGGGTACCTATGGAAGAAGGGGACCAGGTAAGGGTGCACGGAGAAAATGGCGCCAGGAATCCCCGCCATGTACAGGCTTTTTCCACGGAACATTCCCGGAATGAAATCTCTCTCGGATATAACGTTATAGAGGTTCGCCAGCGATTAAAAAGCGATTATAGCGACCTATCTCAGGGAGAAATTGAAAATATCGTCAAAAAAAGAGGGAGAGACGAGCTGGTTGAGAATTATCGACAGAAAATATTCACTTACGGTGGAGATTCCGTCCCATTGGACCCGAATAAGATCTCCGGGACGGAGGTTTTGTGCCACGACTGTACTTTTCTGGCGGAAGAGGATAGAAAGATGTACAAACACGCCACTTTGAAGGAAGCAATAGAGGTTGGAATGGAAGCTGGCGTGGAGAAGAAATTCCTGGGACTCCATATTTCCTCGAGGTATAAGAACAGACTGGCGGAGTTCAAGAAAGAAGCAATAGAGGAAATGAACCCCCCGTTTGAAGTGGAATTGATTCCGCCCGGAAAGATTTATCGAGAGTACTGATCGGGATCCCCGGAAGACTTAATTTCCCCCGGGGAGAACATAGAAATAGATTGCGTAGAAGTGACTGACGCTTCCCCCCATTACAAATAGGTGCCAGATCATGTGGTTATAAGGAAGTTTGTGCCATCCCAGAAAAATCAACCCCAGAAGGTAGATTGCACTTCCCAGAAGCACCCATATAAACCCCATAAGCGGTAATCCAACGTATAGTTGGTTCATGATAAACATCGAAAGGGAACCCATGATGACGTAGGTACTTGCCTCGAACTTAGGATATCTGTTGATGTAGAAGGTTTTAAAAATAATTCCCCCGAAGGCAAAGCTCCAGACAAGAGAAAACATTACCCACCCCGTTACGGTTCTCAGGGTGATCAAAAGTAAAGGGGTGAAGGTTCCTGCTACGAGGAGGTAGATAGATCCGTGATCTACAAATTGAAGTATCCTTTTGATTCTTTCGTCGGAAAAACTATGGTATAACGTGGATGAAAGGTGAGCAAGGATTAAAGTAAACCCGAATATGATTACGCTGGCTATTCTTAAGTTATCCTGAAGGGGTAAGGTTCTCAGGATCATCAAAATTAAACCGACCACACTCAGCGCCGTTCCCAGCCCATGGGATACGCTATTGGCAATCTCTTCGTTGCGCGTGTGGGATAATCTAAGACCGTTCTCCCCTTCGGGAAATCTTTTAGGTAGCATCCTGCCCTAGCTTCACTTCCAGTTTTTCTATCATATCTTCTACCATCGCGTCGAGCCCGTAGTCCGGCTCCCAGCCCCACTCCTCCCGGGCGGGAGTATCGTCCATCGAATCCGGCCAGGAGTCCGCGATTTTCTGCCGCTCATCGGGTTCAAAAGCGTAGGTGAATCCCGGGATATGTTCTTCTATTTTGTGAGCCAGTTCGCCGGCGGAAAAGCTCATGGAGGATACGTTGAAATCGCAATGATGCTCTAAATTGTCAAGTTCCGCTTCAGCAAGATCAATGAGTGCCTTGACACAGTCCGGCATGTACATCAGAGGTAGAGCTGTGTCTTCCCTTACGAAGAACGTATAATGGCCTTCCCGGATTGCTTCGTAAAATACCTCCACTGCGTAATCCGTCGTTCCTCCTCCAGGAAGCGTTTTTGAGCTGACTATTCCCGGGAGCCTCAGCCCTCTGACGTCAAGGCCAAACCTGTGGTAGTAATAGTTCCCCAGTAGCTCGTCGGTTACTTTGGTTACACCGTACATCGAAGTGGGGCGAAGCACGGTTTCATTTGGCGCTTGCTGGCTTGGGACCTCGGGTCCGAAGACGCCTATGGAGCTTGGGTTTACGATGCGGTTAAGTTCATATTCAAGTCCCAGCTCAAGTAAATGGAAGAACCCAACAACGTTAATTTTAAATGCCATTTGGGGATTTTCTTCTCCCTTTGCCGAAAGGATTGCCGCAAGATTGAATACGGAATCAATGTCATGTTTTTCTATCACTTCTGCTATGGATTCTCGATCGGTTACATCCAATTTTTCCATTGGCCCGTTCGTTAGATCGCCCGTTGGTTCGGTTGACCAGTAGGTACCAACTACTGACTCAGCTCCGTAATTTTCTCTGAGGGCAGGCGTTAACTCCGAGCCTATTTGGCCGGTAGAACCAATAACTAAGATATTGTTCATTTCTTGTCCCATTTGGTACCTCCAGGGATGTTTTTGGTAAATTATAGAGCTGAGGAAGCTCCTGGGCAACTTTTTGTATTGATTCCTGTTTTTCAGTATTGGCGGTACAATTTGACCCCTATAACTCCCTTCGTTATGCTTAAAGTTAAAGACACAAACACATTTGAGGTGAAGCTAATGCCGCTTAAAAAGATGAAAGACACGCTAGAGGGAAAGTTGGGCCAGCTTAAAGAAAAAGAGACACTAAAAGGGGAAGAGCTGGTAATCGAGGGAGTTGAAAGTTCTCCTGACGGTAATGCACCGCGGTACCATATCGAGGGCGAAGAGGGAGATTTTCTGAAGATGAACTCCAACTCTTACCTGGGGTTACATTTGAACG
>JAGXLP010000087.1 GCA_018334615.1 Candidatus Bipolaricaulota bacterium | reverse complement strand
TCAACGGTTTGGGGGAACGGGCAGGAAACGCGTCGCTGGAAGAGACGGTTATGAACGTTGAGAGGCTGGAGAATGCCACCACGGATATAAAGAAAGACTCTCTGTTTGAAGCCTCAAAGCTTGTCGAAAGGCTGAGTGGAGTGCAACTCCCTCCGACAAAGCCCATCGTAGGAAGAAACGCGTTCTCCCACGAAAGTGGAATCCACGCAGCGGGCATGGTCGAAGACGAGACCACATTTGAACCGGACTTACTTGATCCGGAAACCGTGGGGCATCGAAGAAGATTCATAGTCGGGAAACATGCTGGTAGAAGCGGGTTGAGGAAAGTCCTGGGGGAAGCAGGCCTGGAGCCTTCCGAATCCGAGGTTAACCGAATACTAAAAAAAGTGAAATCTATAAACAGTAACGGAAAGAAATTGTCAGAAGCCGATCTCTATGCCATCGCGGAAACCGAGCTGGACAAGCCAGCCACCACTGAAATGGTAGATCTGGAGCAAGTATTCGTCATGACTGGCGATAACGCGACACCTACCGCCACCATTACTGCCAGAGTTAACGGGGAGGAAAGAACTGAATCCGGCAACGGTGTCGGCCCAATAGACGCAGTGTTTGGAGCGATGAGGAGAATTATTGGCCGGGAGAAGAAGATTGAAATAACCGAATTTCGAATCGACGCAATTACAGGGGGCAGCGACGCGGTGGCTAACGTCGTAATTGCCCTCGAAGACGAACGAGGAACTTCCGCAGAAGCGAGAGGTACGGGAGATGATATAGTAATTGCAAGCGTCGAGGCACTTTTAAATGCCGTCAACCATCTGGCCAGAAAGGACGATAGAGAGAGAAAACCGGTCAATGAGAAAACAAACCAAGTTTAAGGTGAGATGATGAAAAACATAGCAGTCATACCCGGTGACGGAGTTGGACCGGAAGTTATAAATGCTACCGAAACCGTACTTGCGGAGTTGCCGGTAGAGCTCCAATTTACCGAGTATCCCGCGGGTGATGCTGCCCTGGAAGACCGAGGAACTGCTTTGCCCGATGAGACTTTGACCGGAGCTCAAAAAGCGGATGCAGTCCTGTTAGGGGCAATAGGTAATACCGCCGCAGACGTGGTAATTAGGCTGAGACAGGAACTGGATACTTTCGTAAACCTTAGGCCTATAAAAGGCTACCCGGGCGTCGATTGTATTTGTCCTGAAGCGGACATGGTTATTGTTCGAGAAAACACGGAATGTCTCTATGCCGGGATAGAAAGTGAGATAGCGTCGGGCGTTACCACGGCAACCAGGGTAATAACGGAACATGCGAGCAAGCGGATTGCAAGGTACGCTTTCGATTATGCCAAATCGGAAGGTCGAGATCTGGTAAGTGCGATTCATAAAAACAACGTGTTGCCGGTCACGGGGGGACAATTCCTCGCGGCAGTAGACAAAGTCGCCGGGGAATTCACCGTGGAACTGGAGGATGTCCTGGTAGACGCGGCAGCCCTACATCTCGTCAGAAATCCGGGGAGGTTCGAGGTCATTCTTACGACTAATTTGTTTGGAGATATTCTTTCCGACCTGGCGGCGGGTATTGTCGGGGGTTTGGGGCTCTCTCCATCGGCAAATATTGGTGAGGACCACGGTTTGTTTGAGCCAGTACATGGAACGGCTCCGGACATCGCCGGTATGGGTAAAGTAAACCCTACCGCGGCGATACTCTCAGGTGGCTATATGCTGAAGTTTCTCGGCGAGGAAGAATTAGCAAAAAAACTGGAAAAGGCCGTGGAAAAAACTCTGTACGAAGGAAAAACTACCCCTGATCTGGGAGGGAATATGACCACCGCGGAAATGTCTGAAGCAGTTCTAGAGAGGTTAGCTTAACAATGGTTGAAAAAGATGTACTGATTTTTGATACCACTTTGCGGGATGGATCACAGGGCAGGGATGTTAGCTTTTCTCTTGAGGACAAAAAGAAGGTAGCTCGGCGACTTGACAGGCTCGGCGTGGACTACATAGAGGCCGGATGGGTGCCGGGAAATCCTAAAGACACCAAGTTCTTTCAGGAGTTTGACCGGAGTAACCTCGAACAAGCCAAACTCGTTGCCCTTAGCAGTACCCGACGACCCCATACGTCGCCTTCAGAAGACAAGAATTTGATTGCTCTGCTGGATTCTCGGGCACCGGTAGTCGGCGTAGTGGGTAAAAGCTGGCGTTTTCACGTGGACGAAGTGCTAGACGTGACACCGAATGAGAACCTTTCGATGATTCAGGATTCCGTGTCTTACCTTAACGATCACGGGAGAGAAGTGCTGTACGACGCCGAACACTTCTTTGATGGGTTTAAAGATGATCCTCAATACGCACTGGAAACTTTGAGCACTGCTGAAAAAGCCGGGGCAGAGGTTATATGTATTTGTGATACCAACGGAGGGACGATGCCTTCCGAGGTCAGGAATATAACAAGTCGGGCTAGAGAAGAAGTTGATGCTACACTGTCAATCCACGCTCACGACGATTCCGGGTTGGCTGTAGCAAATTCGATTTCCGCTGTTGAAGAAGGTGTAACCGTTGTGCAGGGCACGATTAATGGTTACGGTGAGCGGGTTGGAAATGCGAATCTCTGCACGATTATTCCGAACCTGGTTTTAAAGAAGGGGCTGGCGTGTTTGAAATCGGAATCGAGCCTCGAAGAGCTTACTCCTGTATCGAGGTTTGTCTCAGAAATAGCAAATAAAACCCCTGAAAAGAGGTCCCCTTATGTAGGTGTAAATGCCTTTAGTCATAAAGCCGGTCTCCACGTCGATGCTGTTTTAAAGCATCCTGATACTTTCGAGCACGTTTCGCCGGAGGCCGTTGGGAGCGAGCGAAAGTTCCTGGTATCGGAACTCTCCGGAGGAAGTACGATCGAGCGAAAACTTCGTAACGTCGGGGTAGACCTGGAAGGAAGCAGGGAAGCCCATAAAGAGGTTCTGGAAAACTTAAAGAAACTTGAGGAGGACGGGTATCAGTTCGAAAACGCCGATGCCTCTTTTGCTATACTTGCGAAAAGAATCCAGGGAGAACTACCGGAATTCTTCAGGGTCCTTGAATACGAGATATTGACCAACAGGGTTGATGGAGAGGACCCTACGGCAAAAGCTAGTGTAAAGCTTAGCGTGGACGGAGATATCATGGATGCCATCGAACGTGGCCATGGTCCGGTTGATGCGCTGGATAACGCTTTTCATCGATGCCTTAATAGCTTTTATCACTCGATAGAAAAGATGAGACTGACTAACTATAAAGTCCGAATCCTCGAGAGCTATAGAGGTACTGCTGCAGTGCCCCGGGTGATGATTGAAATGACTGACGGGGAAAAAAGCTGGAATACGATCGGTGTTTCTGAAGACGTTATAGAAGCGAGCTGGGAAGCATTGAGGGATGGCTATATTTACGGCCTGTTAAGCCAGCGAACCGAACTGTCGGGACACGTTGGTTGAGGGCCCGAAAGTCCTGTCCTGGAAGGTTCTGGGTCTAAATTCGTCCTTTATCCTTGTACATACGTCTATCGGCCTGTTTGATTGCTTGTTCAATATCTTTGCCGCCATCGGGAAACCAGAAGGATAAACCGGATGCGATCGTTAATTCCAGATCTATTAAATCATTTTCCTCATTCCATTCTTCTAATGCCTGATCAATTCTCTGAATTACCGGTTTTACCTCTTTTCCCGTTTCCGGAAACAGGACGAGAAACTCGTCTCCTCCATACCGAACGACCGTATCTACCTCTCTAATTTTATTCTGTATTAGTGTGGCAATTTCAATCAACACTCTGTCACCTATGACATGAGAGTAACGGTCATTTACCTCTTTGAAATTGTTTATATCGATCATCATGAGAGCAAGGGGATGATTATATCTGTGAGATCGTTCTATTTCCTCTTCGATTACCGAGGAAAAATGGCGCCGATTATATACGCCGGTTAGCGGATCCCTTGTTGCCTGCTCTTTTAGTTCTTCTTTCCTCGAAATATTGCTTATCGCTATTGCCAACTGAGTGGATAATGTCTCGAGAAGCTCAAGATCTTCGGGACTGAAATTATCCAATTTTTTACTCTGGATGTCCAGCACCCCTAGTAATTCTTCTTCGGACTCTATTGGAACCGCCAGTTCGGACTTTATATCTTCCTTGCCGCTGAGGTACCTTGCATCCTTATTGACGTCATTTACGATTACTGGTTCGCGGTTTTCTGCGACCCAGCCGGTAATTCCCTTCCCGATCTGAATGATTTCGCCTTCATTGAAGGGGATTTCGCCGTTAAATCTCGACTCTCTTGCCACGCTCTCCAGTTCTCCGTCTCGCTCTATCAGAATCGAGCAAAATTCAAAATCGAAATACTCCGCGATTAACTCTGTGGTCTTCCTGTAAAGTTTCTCGAGGGAATCTGCCCGGATGAAGCTATGTCCCACGGAGTGAAGGCCCCGGATTTTCCCCTTTTGTTCGTCTAGCTCTCTAATCCTTTGAGTTTTTGTGATGGCCAGGGAACCTAAATTTGCCAGCCCCTCTATCAACTGGAGTTTCTCCGCGGTGGGAACCTTCCCGTCAATTGGGTCGTCAACAGAAATATGTCCCATGATTCTATTTCCCTTGGTCAGGGGAACGTAGAGCGTGTCGTCCGGGTGCCAATCATCCATCTCTTCTTCCGATTTATTACTGGAAACACTTGTGTCCGTACCGCCGTTTTCTTCCAGCTGAACATCGTGTGGGATATAATAAGAATTGCTTATTCGGAAGTCTTCGTCAAATTTCGCCAGATTGACCTCCGGTTCTTTTTTCCCAAGCTCCCTCACCTTTTCCTCTTCTTCAGAGGTAAGGCCGGCGGATGAAAAATGGACCACGTTGGTTCCTCTGGGATTTTCGAGGTCGACTGAATGTCCGTAGAGTGAGATGAGTGCCCTCTGAAAGGGCGAGGTTTCTATAACAGCTTTAGCGAGATCCGTTAATATCTCGTCCACGTCAACCTTGGAAAGAACCTTCTCCCCGAGGTTCAGGAAATATTTCCTTTGTTGAAGGTGGGCACGATCCATGTCGAAATCTACTTCTTCTCGGGAATTCTCTCCCTCGTTTTTCCCCAGAAGAATATCCAAAAAAACATCGACGACTTCTTCGTCAAACTGAGTGCCGGAATTCTCTCTCAGCTCCGTTATTGCCTCTTCCCTGGTAAGGGCATCACGATACACTCGGTCGGTTATCATCGCGTCATAGGCATCTACGGCCGAGATAATTCTTGCTTCAATTGAGATTTCGTTTCTCT
>JAGXLP010000086.1 GCA_018334615.1 Candidatus Bipolaricaulota bacterium | reverse complement strand
TGGCATCGGAATAAAGATGGCAGGAAACACGTGTACTATTCTCCAGTGCTGTTAGCTCGGGGTCTTCTGTTTCGCAAACTTCACCAATTTTCTTCGAGCATCTTGGGTGGAACCTGCAACCGCTGGGTGGGTCTATTGGGCTGGGAATTTCACCATGTAAAACTTCTCGGGGAGCTGATCTTGGATCGGGTTTTGGTATTGCTGCCAATAAAGCTTGGCTATACGGATGTTTTGGACTTTTAAATAATTGTGAACTCTCAGCAATTTCCATAATTTTCCCCAAATACATTACAGCTATACGGTCACTGACGTGTTTTACGACGCTTAAATCGTGAGCAATGAAAAGGTAAGTTAAGTTGAAGTCGTTTTGTAAATCCATAAGTAAGTTTAGAATCTGGGCCTGAATACTTACGTCCAGAGCAGTCACTGGTTCATCGCAGATTATAAATTCCGGATCTACCGCCAGTGCCCGGGCAATTCCTACTCTTTGCCTTTGACCACCCGACATTTCATGTGGATAACGATTCAAAAATCGTTGAGACAGACCGGCAGATTCCATTACTTTCACCAGGCGATCCTCCAGTTTGTCTTTTGGTACTATTCTGTGGATTTTAAGGGGCTCACTTACCATTTGACCTACCATTTTTCGCCTGTTTAAAGATGAACTCGGGTCCTGGAATATCATCTGAATTTCCTTTCTGAGATTTTTTAACTTACTGCCCTTTATCTCGGTAATATCATTCTCTTTGTAGAATATCCTTCCAGCAGTAGGATCGGTCAATCTGGCTATAACTCGCCCGGTGGTAGTCTTGCCAGACCCTGACTCCCCAACCAATCCCAGAGTAGCACCCTCGGGGATATGAAGATCCACGCCGTCAACTGCTTTCACCTTGCGTTTATCAAACATTTGTTGGAACCAATCGCCGGAGGCGGGAAAGTATTTTTTTAGATTAGAAATCTTTAACATAGTTCTTTCTTTCGCTCTCTCTTTAGTAGATACTTTATTCAATTTCATCAACCCTCAAACACGCCACGGAACGCCCCTGATTTTTCTCCTCTAGTTCTGGATCATCAATAAAACATTTATCTTCGGCGTACTTGCAACGAGGGTTAAAGTTGCAACCATCGGGAAGTTTAATCAAGTCCGGCACCTCACCTGGTATCGAAGGTAATTTGGTTTTACCTTCACTGTTAAGGTCGGGTATAGAGTTCAAAAGTCCTCTGGTATAAGGATGTAGCGGATTGTCGTATAAATCGTAAATATCCGACTTTTCAACGATTCTTCCAGCGTACATTATTGCTACCCGCTTACAGGAATTCGCCACTACGGCCAGGTCGTGGGTTATTAGAATCGTCCCCATACCAAAGTCAGCCTTTAAGTCTTCGACAAGCTCAAATATCTGTGCTTCGATAGTGACGTCGAGTGCGGTGGTCGGCTCATCGAGAATTAATATCGAGGGGTTACAGGAGATAGCCATAGCTATTAGTGCCCTCTGTCTCATACCTCCGCTGAATTCATGAGGATAGTTTTTTGCCCTTTTTTCCGGTTCAGGTATACCCACGCTATCCAGGATTTCTACTGTGCGCTTTCTTCTTTCCTTTTGAGAGAGATTCGTGTGAAACTTCATTACTCGCGATATTTGTCCGCCGATCGTATAAGTTGGATTTAAAGAGCTTAGAGAGTCCTGAAATACCATCCCAATCTCGTCCCCGCGCAATTTACGCATCTCCTTGTCCGATTTTTTCAGTAGATCTTCGTTTTTGTATAATATTGTTCCGCTCTCAATTCTTCCCGGATTTTCGATTAAACCCATTACCGAGAGCATAGTTACAGTTTTTCCGGATCCGGACTCTCCGACTATACCAACGGTCTCGGCAGTATAAAGATCAAAAGAATTACCATCAACTGCCCGGACAACTCCTTCTTCGGTGTAAAACCTTGTTACTAAATTATCTACATCCAGCAGTAATTCCTTATTCATCTTACTTGTGCCCCACTTTCCTTGCCTGTTTGGGGTCTAACGAATCCCGTAAACCGTCACCCAACAGGTTAAAACCCAGAATGATTGTCGAAATGAATAACCCCGGTATTACCGCATACCACCAGGCCCCGATAAATAAGAAGTCTCTCGACTCGTTTAACATTATACCTAAACTAGGGATCGGAGGTTGCAAACCTAACCCAAGAAAGCTCAAGGAGGCGCTGGTAAGAATGGTGGTTGCCATCATCAGTGAAGCTTGAACGATTATGGGAGGAATTGTATTGACAAATATCTCGTTTACCAGTACGCGTCCACTCGAGGCACCTGCCATTTTAGCTGCATCTACGTAATCTTCTCCCATCTCCTGGAGTACAACTCCACGCATTACTCTGGCAAACCTGGGCGAGTATGTAATAGCAATTACTATCATGATCTTGATCATATTACTAATTGTTATTGGGCCGATTTTCATCTTTCCAATACCGAATGCTCCAAGCAGAGCAATAGCGAGCACCAGGGTTGGAAATGAAATCATAATATCCACAACCCGCATAATTGTCTCATCAATCCAGTTGCCATTGTTATAACCGGCAACTGCCCCCATGGTTACGCCAATTAATAAAGCAACTGCTATTGAGCCCACTGCTAGTTCGAAAAGAGTCCGGCAGCCAAAAAAGGTCCTGGAAAGAATGTCTCGACCAAATCTATCCGTACCAAAAAGAAAGAACCTTCCCTCCTCTCCTTTTGAAAGAGGTCTTAGTGGATGATGTTCGCCAGAAGGAGCACCAAACTGCTCTACGGGATTATAAGGCGATATCAGAGGGGCAAACAAAGCTATAATTAGAAAAGTTATTACGATGACCCCTCCAATCAGGGATAGCTTGTTCTTCTTGTAGTTATGCCAAAACTCCTCCAGTAGTCCTCGATGTTTCCCCAGGCCAAGCTGTGTTACGCTCGTTTCTTGTCTTTTATCTACTTCCGGCTTGTCATTCATTGCTTCCTCCAGCTCTAATTCTGGGGTCAAGGAAAGAGTAAAATAAATCAACACTTAAGTTGATTAAAATCCTTATGACCACGATAGATAGCACCACACCCTGGATTACGGGAAAATCACGTCTGAAAACTCCCGTAATCACCAATGCGCCAATTCCCGGTAAACGAAAAACTGTTTCCGTAACTATCGATCCACCAAGTAAATATCCAGCTGAATTCCCTATAACAGTTACGACCGGAATTAGGGCGTTTTTAATGATGTCTTTTCGTAATATACTCCACCAGCCGATACCCATTGCGCGAGCTGTCCTGACATAATCTTGATTTATGGTATTTAGCATTGCTGACCGCATCATCCTCATAACGATGGCGGAATACGCCGTTCCAAGCGCGATAGCAGGTAAAAGCATGCGCAGGAGATTTTTACCGATTCCTTCGGTGAGGGGTACAAATCCGCCTGCCCCCCAGGGCTTTAGCCATATTACCCCAATAAGCAATATCAGGATAATACCAAGAAAGAAATTTGGTATGGAAACACCGATCAGTGCAACCACTCTGGAGATATGATCTGCCAATTTATTCTGCTGAAGCGCAGATATTATTCCGGTTGGTATAGCTATTATCAGGGCGATAATCATCGACAGGAAAGCGAGTTCCAGCGTTGTGGCATATCTTTGAATTAAGAGTTGAGTAACCGGAGATCCTCTCTGGATCGTTACAGAGATCCCCAAATTACCGTGGACAGCTTTAGTAATCCAGCGTATGTATTGCTGATGCAGGGGGAGATCCAGGCCCAATTGACTCCTTAGTTTTGCAACCAGGGAAGGGTCCTGCATCGGGCCAAGCATCACTCTAACCGGACCACCTGGAGCAAGATGAATTAACAAAAAAATTATTATACTGGCTATAAATAAAGTTGGTAGTGCCAGTATAAGTCGCTTTAGTACATATACACCCATATTATTGTATATATAAATAAGGGGAGCGGCTTTCCCTCAAATGCCACCCCCCTTACCTTAGTTTCCTTTTAGCCGGTATATTCAGTTATAAACTTAAGGTTAATGTCTCCAACGGAGTTCAAACCGTCACCGTAGCCCTTTACGCTGCTCCTCCAGGCGTAAAGATTGTCGAGGAACATCATATCGAGCTGTATTACTTCCTCGGTAACCATTTCCTCCATTTCCCAGACCAGTTCCTTCCTTTTTTCTCTATCCGGTTCTACTGAAGCCTTATCGTAAAGTTCAGTAAATTCTTTGTGTCCCGGTGTTGTCGGGTGATATATATCCCTTAGATCTGGAGATGCATGGTGCCAGTTGTTATGGTTGTGATTATTCCGATAGTATCCGGAGTAGAGCCAGGAAATAGCGAGGAAGTTATTTAGGCCCCAGTCCTCCATGCCCGTGTCCCAGTCGTTTGTTTCATACATGGTGTCAAAGAAAGCTGATTTATCCAACGGTACTACTTCTACATCCACTCCGTAAGGCCTTAACTGTTCTTGAATGACCGTAGATACGTCACAGAACCACTGTGCGTTAGTACACATCATCTCGAAGTCGAACCCGTCTTCGTAGCCAGCTTTTTTTAGATGTTCTTTAGCGAGACTTTCACTGTGTAACGTCATGTCTTTCAGTTCTGGTGATGTCCACTCGCTGTCAGCATACCATGGGCCTATTTGAATGGTGGCCATTCCGTAAAAGATTTGATCGGCAATATCTTCTCTGTCGACCGCATGGAAAAGGAATTTACGGAGGTGGTAAGCACGATCAATCGCATCTTGATCTCCAACTTGATCCGGTCCAATGCCAAAAGGTGGTTTTCCGTTGTTGATGTAGATAATTTGCGTTTGAATTCCCGGAATTCTTGCCGTTTCTAATTGAGGCATACGCTTCAGTGTAGAAAAGTCCTGGTACGGTATTTTATCAACTATATCTATCGAGCCCGAAATCAAAGCGGCTTCTTTGGCTGCTGGGTCTTTTATGAACTCGAATATTGCGGTATCAACGGCAGGTACACCTTCCACCCAGTAATCATCAAACTTTTTCAGAGAAATGTGAGAACCACTTACCCATTTTACGAATTCGAAGGGCCCCGTACCGACCGGGTTACGGCTCAAGTCCGTTCCGGCAAAACCCGAAACGCCCTTTTCTTCCGACCTTTTTCCATGCCCACCCTCGGGCACGATACCATCCAGTGACCTCGACCACTGCTGGAGCGCAGATGTATAAGGGGCTTCAAAGTTGACTTCCAGAGTATGGGAGTCTATTACTTTTAGTGATTCAACTGGGCCGATCAAACCCTTGTTTGGTGCATCGTTATCAGGGTTTAGTTGCCACTCGATATTGTATTTTACGTCCTCGGCGCTAAATTCCGTTCCGTCATGGAATTTAACACCCTCGCGAAG
>JAGXLP010000085.1 GCA_018334615.1 Candidatus Bipolaricaulota bacterium | reverse complement strand
AGGTTAAGACGATCTATTCCTCGCAGGAATACCGAGCAGCTTTTCTCTTTCACCTTCACCGTTACCCACCGATCAATAAATCTTCCGGTCCGGTTCTCGGTGAGCGTATACTTTTGTGCTTCAGCAATATCCGGGATTAATGGATATTTGACCAGAACCTGAAACCCATTACAGATGCCCATTACCGGCTTACCCCGGCCCACGAACTCCCTTATATCACGGTCCAAAGTCGTCCGCAACTTAGACGCCAATATCTTACCCGCTGATATGTCGTCCCCGTGGAGAAAGCCACCCGGTATAGTCAACATGGAAAAATCGCTTAGTTCTTGTTGCCCGCGAATAAGATCATTGACGTGAACCTGGTGCGTGGCAACTCTTTCTTCCTCTCCCAGCTTCCTAGCGGCAAGTTCGAATGCCAGCGCCGTCTCCTCATTACAGTTAATTCCATAGCCCGAGAGGACAGCAATTTTCTTCATCAAAATCCCTCAAAGGTCTCGTAATAACGGTCTTTTAACTCGGTAAGTGGGACGTCGATTATCCCCAATCCCGGAGGCTTTTTTACCTCAAACCTATTCCCTTTTACGACCCCGATCTTTCCTAAGGGAACTTCGAAGTCTAACGCATTTACCCTTTCTTCATTTTTTTCGTCGACCGTGATCAGAAATCTGGCAGGGGTTTCGGAATAAAGTATCTTCTCCTCAGTTAGATCACCCTCCCTTGGTACATCTTCCAGATCAATCCGAAGGCCCAGGTCGGCTGAAATTGCCATCTCGGCCAGGGAAATAGCCAGGCCACCTCGATAAATACCGTGAACCGTCAAGGCAAGGTCTTCCTGAATGCAGGTATGAATGAAATCGTAGTTCTTTCTCGTCACTTTCGGTTTCACCCGCGGTACGTTGCAACCAACTTTTCCTCTATATTCATAATATTCAGAGCCTCCCAGTTCGTCCCGCGTGATTCCTATCAGGTAAACTAAATCTCCCTCTCTCTGCGGCACCAGTGTCTTACATTTTTGGACGTCTTTTACCTTTCCCAGGGCGGAAATCTGCAGAGCGGGAAGCCCGGAGACCTTTTTTACATCTCCCGATTCGTCCCGGAGGTTACCTGTAATAAACATGGAATCTTTTCCCGAAATACAGGGAGTACCAAACTCCCGAGTAAACTTATCCAGAGCTTTGTTAGCCCTGACCAACTTACCTAAATTCCGCTTGCCTTCGGGGTTGTCCTTTTTATCGTAAAGGGAATTCGGCCAGGTGAAGTTGTCGTTTAACGCAATCTTCTGTGGGTCCGCCCCCACGGATATCACCCTACGAAGGGATTCTTCCAGGGAACTTGCTGCCATCCAGTAAGGGTCGATTTTTGAGTAGTGAAAGTTATTTCCCAGTCCAAGTGCCAGGCCTTCACAGGTATCCGGAAGTGGTTTAATAACCGAAGCATCCGACTTCACAGGATTGATTCCCACCAGTGGTTTTATCAAAGTGTTTCCCTGAACTTCGTGGTCGTACTGCCTCTGGATCCATTTTTTTGAGGCAATATTTGGACGAGATAGAAGGCTTAGGAATTCCTCTTCCGGATCAGAAACCTGTGAAGGGTCGGGCTCGGAGAGTTCCGGTGCAGACCAGACTCCCTCAAGCTCGTAATCTGGAAAGCCGCCGTGCAAAAACTCCAGATCAAGGTATCCAACTACTTCTTTTCCATAATTAACTTGGAAGTATCCACTATCGGTAAATTCACCCATACACGTGATCTCTACCTCGTGTTTGGCGGCCAGATCCTCCAACCTGGTAAGCTCATCCCGATCGATTCCAAGCAACATCCTTTCCTGAGATTCCGACACCAATATCTCCCACGGCTTTAACCCTTCATACTTGACTGGAGCCCTTTTCAAATCCAGGATACATCCCCCGGAAAACTCTGCGGTTTCCCCGATTGCGGAAGATAAACCCCCACCTCCAAGGTCCCAGACCAGTTTGAGTAATCCTCGGTCCCTAGCCTCTAAGACAAAATCGTGGACTTTTTTCTGGGTAAACGGGTCGCCAATCTGTACATGACCGGAGGTGATATCCTCGCTGAACTCCAGCGAGGATTCTGTCACTCCGTGAATTCCGTCACGGCCAACTCGACCTCCCGCTATAATAATTAAATCCCCGTCATCTACATCCTTTTCCCAGCCTTTTTCTCCATCTATCTCTTGGGGCATCAGACCCACAGCACCTACGTAAACCAGTGGCTTACCGAGGTAACTGTTATCGAACTTCGAGTAACCTGTTATCGTTGGGATTCCCGATTTGTTGCCTCCGTCCCTGACGCCTTCCACGATACCCTCAAGCAGCCTTCTTGGCTTTATTTCAGGCTGGAGTGGTCCTTCGTAAGAGGGGTAGGGAGTTACAAAACCATAGGAGCCGGCAATGATTTTTGACCCTTTTCCGGTTCCCAGTGGATCCCTGTATACACCCACAATTCCGGTGATGGAACCGCCATAAGGATCCTTTGCAGAAGGTGAGTTATGAGTTTCAAATTTTAGAGTCACCGCGTAATCTTCGTTAAACCTCATTACGCCGGCGTTATCCCAAAAAGATGAAAGAACCCAGTCCCGGTCAATTTCTCTACTGGATTTTTTGATATAAGTGTCCATCAGGGAATTGATTTTCTCTTTTCGACCTTCGTCTTCATTCACGTAATCAATCGTGGCATTGAAAATCTTGTGCTTACAATGCTCCGATTGGGTTTGAGCAATTGCTTCCAGCTCGACATCAGTTATATCTCCATCCAGTCCTCTGGTCTGCCTTTCATCGATAACTCTTTCTCTGGCAAAGTATTTTCGGATGCTTTCAATCTCCTTCTCAGTTAGGGCAAGGTTTCTTCGGGACGAGATTTCAGCTAATTGATTTACGTCAAAAGATTGAAGATCCACACCGTCATGGGTAGGCAATCCGGGAATTTCAGCTAGGTTCCTCTCTTTCTCCCTCAATTCTTCAGTTCTTAATATAGTTACCCTATTTATCAGATCGTTTGCCAGCAGCTCCCACGCGATTTTGCTAACCTCTGAACGACTAAGATCTCCACTTAAGAGGTATTCCTGGGCTGTATAGACTCCTCCGTGAAGATCCCTACCAAGCAAATCCTCGACAGCACCTTTTGTTCTCTCTCCTTCTCCATCTTTCATCCCGGGTTTGAGACCCACCTGAATTATCCACTCAAAAACCTCTTTTATTCCACCTTCCCCGTATGAGCAAAACGCATCCTGTAGTACCGGATCAACCAGAATATCTTCTTTTACAAGGGCAATCTCGGATTTGGACAAAGAAATATCAACCAGATAAACATCTATCAATTTGAGGTCCTCGACCTCGATTCCCAACCATCGGGAAGCCTTATCCTGGATATTTATCTCCGACGGCCGGGTTCTATCACACTTTATCCTAATAACCTGCATAGCGTCCTCGCGTAAGCCAAAACACAATCATATCTCTTAAACCGCTTTGCTCCCGATATCCTTTCTATAGTACATACCCTCAAAGTGGATCTCATCAATTGCACGGTAGACTTTTCTTCGGGCTTCCCTGACCGAATCTCCGACAGCGGTTACACTCAGTATCCTTCCTCCGTTTGTATATACAGTTCCATCCTCTACCGCCGTCCCGCTATGATATATCCTCACTTCGGGAAGTTTACCGGCCATCTTTAACCCCTCGATAGGATATACCTCGTCACCGTAATCCCGGGGATAACCATCGACCGAAAGTATTACACATATTGCCGCTCTTTCCTGCCAATCGACCTCTCCCTTGATTTCGGATAGACGGTTTTCGCTGGCCGCTTTCAATATTGGATAGAGGTCGGAATCGAGTAACCTTAGGACGGTTTGGGCCTCGGGGTCGCCAAACCTTACATTATATTCCAAAACCTTCGGGTTTCCCGTTTCTGACAATCCCAGCCCGAAATAAAGGACGCCCGGGCCACCCAATCCTTCTTCTTGCAGCCCCTTTGACGTTGGAAGTAATACCTCATTCCGAAAATTTTTCTCCACTTGCCCGGAAAAAGCTGGAGCGGGAGCATAAGCACCCATACCCCCGGTGTTTGGCCCCACGCCTCCTTCGTAAAGCTGTTTATGATCCTGCGAAGAAGGAGTTAAAACAAAACTATCACCATCCGTCAGAGCCTGTACTGTAATCTCCTCACCGGGGACGTCTTCCTGAATTATTATCTTTTCTCCAACCCCACACTCTTTCTCCTCCAACAGCGTGCTCGAAGCTTCCTCTCCCTCTTCCAGGGTCTCCACACCTATAACTCCCTTACCTCCACATAATTCGTCCGCTTTAACCCATAGTTTTGTTCCTCGACTTCGGGAAAATCTCTTCTCGAGGAAATGTTTTGCCTCTTCATAAACGGAGAAGGATTCAAAGCTTGGAGATTGAACCCCGTATTTTTGCTTGAATTCGTCGGCAAAATTTTTACTCGACTCCAGTCTGGCCGTACTTTTCTTAAAACCAAAGCACGAGATCCCCGCACCTTCAAAAAAATCTGCTATGCCTTCGGCAAGAGGTTTTTCTGGTCCAACTACAACCAAATCAATCGCGTTACTTTGTACTTTCCTTTTCAAATCATCAAACCCGGAAAAATCGATATTTTCAATTCCACTCGCCCGTTTCGTACCTCCATTTCCGGGGGCGCAAAATACGGTCCCCACCTTCCGATCTTGCTTGAGCTTATCGGCAAGCGCATGCTCCCTGCCACCGCTACCAATGATCAATACGTTTTTCATTCAAAAACCTCCAGAGGGTTTCATTTCGGAATGAGATAGTGGATTCATTTACAAAAACAAATTAAATCAGAAGATACTTCCTTATCTTGATTTGGTTATTTACCCGGGATGAAAAACATTCCCTAGATTATTCGAGGAGGGGCCAAGGAAGTCAAGATAGATAAGACATAGCAGGTGATAATACTTCTTTGCAAAAGAAACCCCTGGACTTTATAAGAAAACATACCTACAAACCTGTTAAACGCAATTGTGATGATTTATTATTCTTTTGATAATATTTTGACAGATTTAATATAGAACAAGACTCATTATCATATTTTCAAAATTGAAAGGGCGATTTCCGAGGTGGAATTACATGTCAATTGGGTCAAATCAAATAAAAAAAATTGTCGAAGACTATCGGATTGAAAAGAAGAGTGATGTTACTATAGGAGTTCTGGGCTCGCACTCGGCTCTGGAAATTGGCTACGGAGCAAAGAAAGAAGATTTCGCGACCCTGGTTGTTTGCGAGAGAGGAAGAGAGTCTACCTATACCGATCACTACGATAATCTCTTCGACCATACCATCCTGCTTGACGAGTTCAAACAGATGACCCAACCAGAAGTGCAGGAAGAGATGAGAGACCTGAACACCCTGTTTATACC
>JAGXLP010000084.1 GCA_018334615.1 Candidatus Bipolaricaulota bacterium | reverse complement strand
CAAACTATAATACACTTAAACCCCGTTCCTATCTCAATTTTCGGTACTATAAGACACAAATGATCTTTCGGCCATCTAAAATTTTCACAAATAGTGGGTATCTAAGCAGAAAATCAGGTTCGTTTGAAAAGTACATGCGGACATACTTGAAAACTTACGACATAACCTATAATTTTTTTATAAGTTATGCCGTTAACTTTAAAGTGATCCTTTGTAATGAAACTAAAAGAATTTTTTAGCAAACATCCCGTTTTTACTCGAAAAGAAATGAAGCAATTCCTTTCAAGAAAGGGTTCAGATGATCAACAAACTCTTGAACAAACAATAAATTACCACCTTAAAGCGGGTAATATTGGCCAGGTTAAACGTGGGCTCTTTTATCACATACCACCCGGGTACAATAGTGAAAATTATCCGGTAGATATGATGCTCGTTGCGGCTAAAATGAGAGAAGATGCCGTTTTGGCTTATCACACGGCCATGGATATTCGAGGTCAATCTCACTCCGCTTTCCAAACGTATTATTTTCTGACGAAAAAGGCAAAGAATACTAGAACGATTGATTTTCGAAATTCTACTTTTCAACCTCTCAATCATCCGAGCCCCCTCCAGAAAAGGAATGACGAATTTTATCTTGTTGATAACTACGACAGGAAGGGACTTAAGATTAATGTTACATCTTTAGAAAGAACAATCGTAGACGCTTTGAATCGTCCGGATTTATGTGGAGGATGGGAAGAAATTTGGAGGTCGTTTCAGAGTATCGGTTACTTAAGGGGAGAAGAGTTAATCGGATATATCTCAAAATTGGGGAATGAAACAACTGCAGCAAGGACCGGCTTTTTCTTGGAGAATAGACGGGATGAACTCGGAGTAAAAGAAGAAACGCTTCAAAAACTGGAAGATTATTTGCCAGACAATCCCAGATACCTGGATCACAAAGAACGGGGCGGTACTTTGATCAAGCGATGGAAGTTGATCGTTCCCGATTACGTATTACACAAAGATTGGGAGGAATAAGTGGAATTATCTACAGAGCGTGTAGAAAAACTATCCGCCGAAACAGGATTCTTACCCAGGTATGTGGAGAAAGTTGTTAGACTGCTGGATCTCCTGGAAGAGATTCAAAGCCACCCAGATCTCAAAGGTAAATTTGTGCTAAAAGGTGGAACGGCTCTAAACGTCTTTTTCTTTGATTTACCCCGCCTTTCAGTAGACATAGATTTAAACTTTGTCGGAGAAACGGATGTCGCTCGAATGAAAAGAGTCAGGCCGGAAATTGAGGACGCAATGGAAAGGGTTTTCCAGAGATCTGACCTCTCAATCGTAAGCAAACCGACTGATTCACACTCAGCTTCTCAATGGATCTTAAACTACAACCAGGCAACAAGGGGTAAAGACTCAATTAAGGTGGATTTAAACTATTTAAGACGCGTTTCAATTTTAGAACCGCAAAATATTGAGCCTTCCAATATCGGATCATTCGAGTTTGAATCTTTTCCGGTACTCGATATAAACGAATTAGCTGCAGGAAAGTTAAAAGCCTTGTTTGAAAGGAATTCTAGCAAGGACCTTTATGATGCTCATAAGATATTGAAAAAGACCGAATTAGAAAAGGAAAAATTGAGAGTGGCGTTTGTGGTTTACGGTGGCTCGTCCAGACAGGATTGGAGGAAGATATCCTTAGAAAATCTTGATTTCAAATATCCAAACATGAAAAATACCCTATTCGATATGCTCAGGGGGGAAGAACGCAATCAGATGAGTCAGCTCAGAGAGAACTTAGCGGATTCCGTTAAGAAAGGTTTGTCGGTAGTTTTACCGTTTCAGGATTCAGAAAAAGAGTTTTTGCGAAGAATCAACCTAGAAGGGGAAATTAAGCCATCCCTAATTGCTGAGGATTCTAAATTGCAAAAGAACATAAGAAAAGATCCGGCCTTACGGTGGAAAGTCAAGAACGTAAAAGAACATTATGGGTTGAATTAGCCGGCTAATAGCTGATACGTTATAAAGTCCTCCTGGCATAAACTCGGAAAAGTTACTTATACCTCATATACGGAAATATCCGAGGCATAAAAAGTTTTGCGCTTTATGCGTGGGGCATAAATATTATCGATTAAGGACTTCCAACAAACTCTTAAATTCCAGCAGAGCTGGCTGACTTCCTTTAGCCTGCCTTCTTGTGTCTAATATCCCCCCACCTAACATACTCTTCAATATTCTTTCAGCGGAAGATTTTGGAATCCCTGTACGCTCTATAAAATCGGACCTTTTGAATAGAGGGCTCGCAAAGATGGTGTCTAAAACCTTTATAGAATATTGAGATTGAGTGACTTCGCGAATTTTCTCTTTCATATTAATTAGAGATTCTCCGGCATTGGGTACCTTTGTGAATGCTGAGCTTTGAATATTTGGTGGAACAGCCTGGTGCTATGGAGTGAGAATATTCCGGCCAAGTACGGGGGCTCAGCCTGCTTTGTAGTTCAATCTCACCCCCAATCTCTCTTTCCCCCATCGAGGGGGAAATGAGTTTTAGGTTTTCCCAGACAAGCTATCCGCGTGAAAGCGGGGGCTCAGCCTGCTGGTGTATTTTACCAAGCATCCCCCGGTCTCTGTTTGTTTCGAAGCAACATCCACTCTGGTATCGTACCCTCCGGCGGAGCGCGGAAACTCGCCCTGCTGTAAAAATCAATGATAATTAAACGCCTTCCCAAACATTTCCAGGATTAATTTTGGGTTCCGCTCTATAGTTTAACCATATATTCCTATTAATTTGGGATATTAAAGATAGATTTACTTACTATTGATTTTTATTTAATAACGAGTATAATATATTTAAGATGTTTTAAATGGAAGTAGGATGATAAAAGCAAACCTTGAGCGATCATGGGACGCAAAGGATCGGACCTCATGAGGTAGCCGAACTACCAAAACCTATCTCCCAAAATTACTTTTTCAAGGAGGAATAAGTAATGAAAAACAGATTTTCGATACTTTTTGTTATGCTATTGGGTTTGGTATTATTGGCGCCTACGATAGCTTTTGCTGACGGCCACGCAACACTCGTGCGGGTGGCTCACCTATCTCCGGATGCGCCAGCAGTTGACATATGGGTTGGCGGTGGAGTAGTGCTGAGCGATGTGCCGTACAAAACGGTAAGCAACTATCTTGAATTACCTTCAGGCAGTCACAGGATCCAGGTTACACCGACCGGGGAGACGAAACCGGTAGTAATCGACGCTACGGTCGAATTCGAATCCGACAAAGCTTACACAGTCGCAGCCACGGGTTTTCTGGGTGAGGATGACTTGCAGCCTTTAGTGCTGGTTGATGACCGCTTTACGATGATGAGTGAATCAAAACTTAGATTCGTTCACACATCTCCGGATGCCCCAGCAGTAGACGTTGGACAGAGCGACGGTTCAGTAGTTTTTGGGGACGTTGCGTTACGTGAATCAAGCACCTACGCTCAGTTGCCCGCGGGATCTTATGACCTGGAAGTTAGGGTGGCAGGGACTATGGACATTGCTTTAAGTGTACCCGGTGTTATGTTGGAAGAAGGCACAAACTACACCGTATTTGCTATTGGAAGTTTAAACGAGGGGACTCTTGAAGCTCTAGCAGTTGTAGATGCATCGTAGGCAGAATAAAACAAGATTATTTCCTAATGGGCACGGACTTTCGTTCGTGCCCATTATGTTTTACGGGACCCGCCCTGGTACACAGGCTGTCTGTTTCTTCTATCTTTGATACCCCGGTTAATTACCACGCACCTTTCCCGCACCTGAGCAACGGGTCATTGAATCTTTGAATTGACCGGCGCAAGCAGTATCATCCTAAAAAGCCGTTTTTCATGAGGTGCGGTACAAATTATCCTATCAATACTTTTTGCATTTCTCGCGGCGCTTCTTTTTGGACTCGCAACCCCGATAAGCAAAATCCTCCTTGGAGGAATAACTCCGTTTCAGCTAGCGGGTTTGCTTTACCTGGGTGCAGCGTTAATACTGCTTCCCAGGGTCATCTCGGTAGGCGGACTGAAGAAAACCATTGAGATGACAGTCGAAAACAGGCTGAGGCTCCTGGGGGCAATTCTTTTTGGGGGAGTAGGCGGTCCCGTAGCTTTGCTCTTCGGGTTGAAACTGGCAAGCGCCTCTTCTGTTTCCATGTGGTTGAACCTGGAACTCGTATTTACCGCGATACTGGGACACTTTATCTTCAAGGATTATCTGGGTAAACTCGGCTGGTTAGGTTCCTTTGGTGCCGTGGGGGCTGCCGTTGCCCTGTCCTGGCAGGGTGGACCGGCAGGAATACGGGCCGGGCTATTGGTTGCTCTTGCCTGTTTGTTCTGGGGGCTGGACAATCATTTTACTGCCCTCATAGACGAGATCTCGCCGCAGACCAACACGTTTTTTAAAGGTATATTTGCGGGAACGATTAACCTGACAATTGGTCTCTTTCTTTCAAGTTATGGGGCGGGCATCGGACAAACCCTTTTTGCCCTGGTGCTGGGGTCCCTGTCTTACGGAGTAAGCATTGTATTATATATAAGTTCCGCTCAAGGAATAGGAGCGACCCGCGCCCAGATTATCTTTGCTTCTGCCCCTTTCTTCGGGGTTGGGGCGTCAGTCATGATCCTGGGTGAAGCACTTTCAATAATCCAGATATCCGCCGGGGTTTTACTTGTTCTATCGCTTATCCCTCTGTTGCTGGACAGTCACCTGCACCAGCATTACCACAAGACGTTGATACACGAGCACCTTCACCGCCACGGTGAAGGTCATCACGAGCACGTTCACGTCCGGACCAGCCTCCCTGGTTGGCTGCCACATTCTCACGAACACGAACACGAAGAAGAAATCGAACACAACCACCCCCATCTGCCCGATATTCATCACCGCCATACCCACGAGAATAGTTGAATGCGAGAGATAATTTCCAGGAGAACAAGAATCGTAAATCGTAAGATGAAGTATGTCTTGACTGGGCTCTATAGGATCCGTTGATTGGTTGTAGGAAACTTTCGTGAGTGACTTACTATGCCTGCATAGGTTTAGATTTAACTATTTTAAATGTTATTAACGAAAAACTTCAGGGGTAATATACATGGAAGAAAGTAACGAAGAGAACGGTACGAAAGACGACGAAGTAGTTCTCGAAATGGAGGACGTCAACGAGAGTTTCATGGGGGGCAGTTTCTCTGGATGTATCGGCTAAATTATAATACTCAAGTCTTTCACCATTATAAAACTGCTTTACAATGTTGGGCCTGAAAACTTCAACTTAGCAAAACTTAAGCCTGAGAAGACAATTTATAATAGTCGATAGGGGTAGGGAAGACCCCATCGGGCCTCCCCTACCCCTATCGAAAGAATTAGGTGGTGAAGGAATTGAGAATAGTCAATAATTAAGGTTGGGTAAGATGAATAAACTCACAAAAACACAGATTCAAGAAAAGATTTCCGAGTGCCTGGAGCCGAGAAGAGAGGTGCGGTTTACCTATTTGTTTGGCTCCCGGGTTG
>JAGXLP010000083.1 GCA_018334615.1 Candidatus Bipolaricaulota bacterium | reverse complement strand
AGGAGGTAACAATGCACGATATAAATCTTGAGAACGGAGATATACTAGCAAAACAAAAAGAACTGGCGAAAAAGAACGAAGACAAACTTGCCCGGCATGATGTGAAAGCAATAAATGTCATGGGAGCAATTGGAAGCGGAAAAACTGCTCTAATCGAAGCAATTTACGAGAAAATAAAGGACGATTTTGAGGTCGGTGCGGTGGCGGGAGACGTCGCAGGCACCGATGACTACGAAAGATTTGAAGCCGCGGGAATTCACGCTTACAACCTAAATACCCACTCCGACTGCCACCTTGACGCTCACCTCGTTGATCACTCACTCTCGAGCATGCCACTCGACATTCTGGATCTTTTATTCGTAGAAAACGTCGGTAACCTGGTTTGTCCAGCTGATTTCCCGCTCGGCACGGAAAAGGAGATGGTGGTTATTTCTGTTACCGAAGGCGAAGACATGGTGAGGAAACACCCAAAAATTTTCTCACAATCCAATATTGTAGTAATCAACAAAGTCGATCTTGCCGATGCCATAGGTGTCGACCCGGAAAAACCCAAAAAGGATTACCACGAAATAAATCCGAACGGACGTGTTATATTCACGGCCGCGACGAAGGATCAAGGGATCGACGAACTTATAGGTGCACTGGAACTAGAGACCACTTAACGATTATGCACGAGTATTCTATCGCTAAAGAACTTATCAACACTTTGTTGGAACAGGTAGATGAGGAAAAGCTTTCCGAAACAACCGGGGTCCACCTGGAGATTGGGGAACTTCGGATAATTTCCAGAGAAGCCCTTTCCCAGGCGTTTAAGATAATCACCGAGGATACGATATTGAGTGGATCGGAGTTAAAATTTGAAGATATACCTCTCCATGTAAAATGCGAGGAATGCGGATTTGAAGGAGGGGTGGATTACGACGAGGATTTTTCCATTCACTTCTCCGTGCCCGTTATTTCCTGCCCCGAATGTGGAAGTTCTGTAAAAATAGTGGAGGGTAACGAACTCGCCGTTCGAAGCCTGACCGTTTCTGACTCCGTAAAAGATGACTGATACCGTAGCTTACAAGATTACGATCAACGGGGTCGTACAGGCGGTCGGGTTTAGGCCATTTGTCTATAGAATAGCCACCGACAACGATCTCCTGGGCTGGGTAAAAAACCTGGGCGATGCCGGCGTTGCTATTTTCGTTCAGGGAAAGAAAACCGACATAGAAAAGTTCACTGACGACCTTCAGGAAAAGAATCCCCCCCTGGCACGGATCGAGGAAATCAACCGGGAAAAGGTAGAATTGGATGATTCTCTTTCCGACTTCACCATCGTAAAATCCAGCTCCGGTTCGTCGGGCTCCGGCACGATTCCGCCAGACATCGCGACCTGTGACGAATGCCTCGAGGACGTCTTTGGCGATACGAGATACAGTGACTACTGGGCAACATCGTGCGTCAACTGTGGTCCCCGGTTTTCCGTAATTCGGAAACTCCCTTACGACCGGGATAAAACATCGATGGATGATTTTCCCATGTGTGATGACTGCCGAAAGGAATATACCGACCCCAAAGATCGCCGTTACCACGCGCAGACGATTGCCTGTCCCGACTGTGGCCCCCTTCTCTGGTACGAAACTCCCGATTCGGAGGAAAGAAAGACGGAAAACCCGATAGAAATTGCTATTTCGGAATTAACCAGGGGCAAAATTCTGGCGATAAAGGGACTCGGTGGAACCCACCTGGCCTGCAACGCTGCGGACGGGGAAGTGGTGTCAAAACTCAGAAATAAACTCGGTCGCCCCAGCCAACCGTTTGCTCTCATGGCCACAGAAAGTATGGTAAAAGAGAACGTGAAGTATACTGAAGAGGAATTGAGACTTTTGACAGGGCCCCGTCGGCCTATAGAACTCCTGGAGATAAAAGAAGAGAGCTGGGTTTCAGAAAAAGTAGCCCCCGGTTTACATAATTTGGGCGTGATGCTACCTTATACTGCCCTCCATCACCTTATTTTCGAGGGGTTAACTTTCCCCCTGGTAATGACGAGCGCAAATATACCCGGAGAACCGATGCTTATTAGAAACGAAACTATAAGGAGTAATCTAAGTGAGATCGTGGACGGGTACCTGTTACACGACAGGAGCGTCGTCTCCCGAATAGATGATTCCGTAGTTAGGTATTCGGACGGGCATAGGAAATTTATCAGAAGGTCCCGAGGCTGGGTCCCGGAGCCACTGGAGGTAGACCTGAAGGACAAACCAATCCTTGCCCTGGGAGCCGAACAGGATAACGTGATTGGTCTCTACAAGAACGGCAAGGTCTATCTATCACAATACCTTGGCGACACTGACGGACCGAAGGACCTCGATTTCCTCGAGGAAGCCTTAGGAAGGCTCCTAAAACTAACAAACACCGACCTACCCGAAGTAATAGCTCACGACATGCATCCCCGATTCCTCACTACTCAGATGGCCAACAATTTGCGGGAACAGACTGTTCCCGTCCAGCATCACAAGGCTCACGTGGGAGCTCTCCTTGCAGAACACGATTTGACGGAGATCGTGGGAATTATCATGGACGGCCTCGGGTACGGTGAAGACGGAAAGATATGGGGCGGAGAGGTAATAAGGGGATCATCCAACGGCCTGGAGAGGGTTGGTTCCCTCTCACCTGCCTATATGCCGGGTGGCGACCTGGCAACCAGACATCCGGCGCGTATGGTAGCCGGGATCCTTTATCCTCTGGTCGAACGTGGAGATCTTGACGACTTTGAAACCCTCATTGGCGATTTAGACCTGGAGTTCCCGGAAGGTAAAGAGGAAATGGAGATTACCAACAAGCAATTACAAAGGGGCATAAACTCGCCAATAACTACCAGTGCGGGCAGGTTTCTTGACGCAGTAAGCGCCTTGCTGGGTATATGTGAAGAACGAAGTTACGAAGGTGAGCCCGCAATGAAGCTGGAATCCGTCGCCCTGGAAGGAGAAGTGGTTGAAATAGAACTACCAACGGTTAAACAAGCCGGGTTTTCCACTCTGGATCAATCTAAAATCCTTCGAAGTCTAATCGAGCTCAGAAAAGAACATCCTCCGAAAGACCTGGCGGCCACAGCACAATGGGCCCTGGCAAAGGGCCTAAGTAAATTGGCTCTTGACTATGCTTCCCGGGAAGGAATAGATAATATCGGTTTCTCCGGAGGAGTTGCCTACAACGGTCAAATATCCAGAGTCGTAGAGTCTACGGTGAACGAAGCAGGACTTAATTTCTTTACTAACGAAGAAGTTCCGGTCGGGGACGGCGGAATAGCGTTTGGTCAGCTCTGGGTCGCCGCCATGAGAGAAAGGTAGTCTGAGGGGGACGAAGGATGAGATTATATTCTGAAGAAGGAACATCGCTAATCGTACTTCTAATTAGCGTACTCACACTTTTCGTTCTGGATTTTTCCTTAACCCCGACTTTATTCGTACTGATCACGTCCTTTCTCGCTCTTTCTTACCTTATCTGGTATCGAAGAAGACATCTAGAAAACCCGGTTGATTCCTTGATCGGACTTATTCCCGGCCATTATTTAATTTTATTCGCCTTGACCCTGGACGACTCCGTGAATCTTCACATATATCTCATCTGGTCTCTTCTTATTATTACCACTCTGGGATACGATTTACTCAATAACGGGAGCGGCGAGGGAAGGGTCGTAAAGTTGACAATGATGATTTTATATTGCATCATTTGGGGTGTGATTGTCTTTTTATTCCAAAATCTATTAATATATGGCCTGGATCTTGAAAACCTGACAGCATTTGGTGTCAGGCTAGGTTTATCTATTGGAGGATTAGTCTGGATTGGGCTTGGGATAGTACGAATCAGCCGAAGTTTTATTGAAAGGAGGTCTTAACTCGTGGAAAATGCCGGTGTACTTATAGTGATGTTAGCGGTTTTTGGAGGGATATTTTACTTTCTATTGATTCGCCCCCAGCGAAAAAAGCAAAAGCAACACGAAGATCTCGTCAAAAGCTTACAAAAGGGTGACGAGATAATTACTGCCGGGGGGATACACGGATCGGTGACAAAAGTCCTCGAAGAAGATCTTATTATCAAGATAGAAGATGGAACTTTGATGAAAGTTCAGCAGGATAGCGTGGTTGAGACGAAATCTGACTCTGATAAAAACGTAGGGAAGGAAGATAGCTCATGAATTTTGGTAATTTCAGGGAAAACACCCTATTAAAAGCCGGAATCATTGTACTTGTCCTTGGTTTGGTGGCCTTCTTTCTCTATCCGTATTATCCGGTTGAGGACGTTATAAATCTTGGCCTGGATCTCAAAGGTGGGACGAGAATTGTCCTGCAGGCCGAGGGCATAGAGGACATGGGGTCAGACGAGAGAAGTAGAACGATAGAAAGAATTGTTACTATCCTGAACAACCGTGTAAATCAGTACGGCCTTACGGAGCCTACAATTAGAAAACTGGGTGACCGTAGAGTCGAGGTTGAATTACCGGGAACCACGAACCCGGAAGAGGCCAGAAGGCTAATTGGTCGTACTGCTTTGCTTGAGTTTAAAAAAGTTGTAGATGTTGGCGCCCCCGGTACAAGTCTTTCCCCAAACAACCTCACCCAGGAAGTGATTTACGGAAGGCCAAATGAAAACGGTGAAAAGAGGCCCTATCTCATCCAGAAGGACCCCTTGATGACCGGGGAAGTACTAAAGGACGCCAACGTTAAAACTAGCCAGGACCCTCAAAATCCAATTATCGTTTCTCTTCAACTTACGGACGAAGGAAAGAGGCAATTTGCCGACGTAATCACCAATCTAGAACCCGAAAAGGACCAGATGGCCATAGTCTTAGACGATGTCGTCCAATCCGCTCCGGTTATAAGTCAGGATTTCTGGGACCAGGCAAACAGGACCAATACTGTTCAGGGGGCGACAATTCAGGGAAATTTTACCGCTGATGAAGCAAAAAGGTTAGCGGTGGTACTTAGGGCTGGTGCATTACCTGCCGAGGTTGAAATCATTCAGGAGAAAATTGTAGGTCCAACACTGGGTAATGACGCGATTCGAGCCGGTGTTTTGACGATCAGTATTGGATTCATCCTGGTGTTGTTATTCATGCCCTTGCGTTACCGGTGGTTGGGCTTAATTGCCGATCTAGTCTTGATCTTTAACATGCTTATCATGGTTGGAGCTCTATCGGCTTTTGACGCGACGTTAACCCTGCCGGGAATAGCCGGTGTTATTTTGACGATCGGTATATCAGTGGACGCAAATATCATCATCTTTGAGAGAATAAGGGAAGAACTAGCAAACGGTAAGTCGGGCGTTGCATCTGTCAGAGATGGGTTTAAAAAGTCACTATCCACTGTCATTGACGCCAACTTAACCACCCTGGCAACGGCAATTATACTAATGTACTTCGGTTCCGGTCCGGTCAGGGGGTTTGCTATTACTCTGGCAATCGGAATAGTGGGTAGTCTGTTCTGTGCCCTTTTCGTTACCAGGTTCCTATTAGAAGAGACGTGGTTCAAAAGAAAGGTAACCGGAATTAACGCTTAAAGTTTTT
>JAGXLP010000082.1 GCA_018334615.1 Candidatus Bipolaricaulota bacterium | reverse complement strand
CCTAGTGCACATTCCATAGCTTTCATTCTTTTCTAACCTTCCTTTCCTGGGCTTTTAAATAAAGTTAGGGAGTGGTTAAAAACTCAAGAGAATCAAGAAATTGACTCTACCGCTTCAGCGATGCGGTTAAGCCCCTTTTTCAGGGTTTGACGTGGGCAGGCAAAGTTAAGTCTGACGAATCCCTCGCCACCGGGACCAAACCAGGATCCAAAATCCAGTCCGACTCGGGCCTCGTTTACAATAAGATCCTTTAATTCCTCGGAAGATAAATTCAGCTTTCGGAAATCAATCCATAATAAAGTAGTTCCTTCAGGGGTAATTGGTTTTACTCGCGGGATTTTTGTTTCAAAGAACTCCAGAATATATTCCCTGTTATCCTCGAGGTAGTCCAGTTGATCATCCATCCAGTCCTCACCGTTTTTATAAGCTGCAATCAGTGCTTCCAGTCCAAATACGCTTGGACGGGTCAGTAACTTCTCCCCGGCTTTTTTAAACCTTTCTCTCAATTGTTCGTTTTTAATTATAGCAATTGAAGCCGGCAAGCCCGCAGTATTAAAAGCCTTGCTGGGGGAAGTGAGTGTAATTGAGTTATCGGCAATTTCGGGTGAAACCGAAGCCAGAGGAAGGTAACTATTCCCCTGGTAGACAAATTCCGAATGAATATCGTCAGAAACCATTAGAACTTCGTTTTCAAGACAAATACTACCCAGCCTTTCCAGCTCATCCCTTTCCCAGACACGCCCCACGGGATTGTGAGGATTACACAGAACCATCAACGTCGGAGGTGGATCAGCCGGAATTGACTCTTGCTCCGGACAACAGAGATTATGTAATTCCTCATAATTCATTCGATACTTTCCATCCTTCATCTTTAACTGGTTCGTGACCACCTGGCTTCCACTATTTTTTACTGAAGTAAAAAAAGGATAATAGACGGGAGGTTGCAGGATTACACCCTCTCCCGGGCAAGAAAAAGCTTTAATTACCACCCTCAGGGAGGGAACTACGCCATTTGCGTAGACAACCCAGTTTGGGTCTATCTTCCAGCCGTATCTTCGCTCCAGCCAGTCCATTACTATCCGATCGGTCTCTTCATCGGTACCTGTGTAACCGAAGATACCGTGCCTGGCTCTTTCCAAAATGGAGTCAATTATTGACTCGGATGTTCTCCAATCTGAATCGGCAACCCACATTGGCAAAACGTCTTCTCGGCCAAAGACCTCGTTTCTAAAATCCCATTTAACCGAGTTGGTTCCGGTCCTGTCAATATATTCGTCAAATTTTCTATCGTTCATCTATTTGCACCTCAAAAAAAACATAGTTATTTGCCCCATCACGTGAGGCTTTTAGCACGGGAAGGACATGGGACGTTAGAAAATACACCCATGCGGAGGAAGGCCTGAAGTTCCAGTTATCGTTTTTAGAATCTAACCTGGTGTAAGTTTATCCTTAATTAAGTGTAGATTTCGGACTTCAGGGTTTCAGCTACATCCGAAGGTTCTTTTTGCCCCCCAACGTTAATAATAGAGTGTAGCGAACCTCCACCATCTCCTGAATACCTTGGTATCACGTGAACGTGAGTATGAGGAATGGCCTGTCCGGCAGCTTCCCCGTCGTTCAAGCCAACGTTGGTCCCATCTGCTTCCAGTCCAGTTAGAATGGCCTTATTTACCTCTCGGAGGACGGAAAAAACACCAGTCGCCACTTCCTCGGTCAAATCGGAAAACCTTTCAAAATGCTCTTTCGGCACAACAACGGTATGACCGTCAACGACGGGATTAGCATCCAAAAAAGCCATGGCGTAATCATTTTCGTACACAACCTCGGCGTCAATCTCCTCGTCAACTATTCTGCAAAAGACGCAATCAGACATAAAGATCACCTGCTAAGAACTTAACAATTTTCTTCTGGAACGAGCCGGGCAAAGTCCTTCTTTCCCACCTGCAGTATTCTGCCATCCTGGATAACCGGATCAAAATCGACTTCGGTAACCTTTTCGTCATCCAGCCTCACTCCCCCTTGATCAATCAGCCTCCGAGCTTCCGACCGGCTGGAGACAAAGCCGGAAAGTTCTAAAAGGTCAAGTATCCACGCCGTGCCATCCTCATCTATTTGATCGGCCGGAACCTTAATTTCCTTAAGGTTTTCAGGGGTCTTATTTTGTTCAAATACCCGCTCAAACTCTCCTTGGGCGTGGGAGGCCTCCACCTCCGAGTAAATGTTGCTTACTATCTCGTGCGCCAGCCTTTTCTTTTTCTTTTTTGGGTGAAGATCCCCTAACTCCCCGGGTGAAACATCAGTCAACAGTTCAAAATATTCTGGCATAGTGTCATCCGATATCGACATCAATTTTCCATAGATCGTTTCGGGTTCCTCGTTTATTCCGATGTAATTACCTCTTGTCTGGCTCATTGCCTTGCTTCCGTCGGTACCGGTTAACAGAGGAACAGTCAAAACGATCTGGGGTTCCTGATCGAATTCCCGCTGAATATGTCTCCCCACTATCAAGTTAAATTTTTGATCCGCTCCTCCCAGTTCGATATCCGCATCTACCGCGACAGAATCGTAAGCCTGGGCCAGGGGATACAAGAACTCAAGCACCGAAATTGGCTTGTTTTCCCTGTACCTCTGAGCAAAATCATCCCGTTCAAGCATCCTGGCGACCGTATATTTGGAGGTTAATTCAATAATATCTTCAAAGGTGAGCTTGCCGAGCCACTCGGAATTATAACGAAATTCCGTACTCTCGGGATCAAGTATACGGAATACCTGTTTCTCGTAATCCTTCATGTTTTCCTCGATTTCCTTTGCACCCATGATTTCTCGCGTCTCGGATTTGCCCGAGGGGTCCCCAATCCTCCTGGTAAAGTCTCCCACGACCATAACGGCTTGATGGCCGAGATCCTGCAGCTGTCGCAGCTTTCGCAATACAACGGCATGTCCCAGTGTCAGGTCCGGAGAAGAGGGATCAACGCCAAGCTTTACCCTGAGTGGCCGATCCTCTTTTTTAGCGGCCTTCAATTTTTTTACCAGCTCATCCTCGGGAACGAGATCGGCGGTTCCAGATTTTATATCCTTCACTGCTTCTACGAATTCATTTTCCATTACCATAAAACCTCCAGCTCGGTTAAATCACGGTTGTTGCGGAAATAAGGTCGAATTCCTCCAGCTCCATCAGCTTTACCCCTCGAGCATAACGCTGGAACTGACTGATATCATCTATACTCAACCTAATGGCCTTTCCTCTCTCGCTGTAGAGCAGGACTTCTTCCCCTCTTTCCAGAAGCTCAACTTCCCTCAGGCCATCGTCCTCGTCCAGCTTTATTCCCAGGTTTCCTTTTCCCGCTCTCTTCTGTGAGCTAAATTCTGAAAGTGGGACCTTCTTACCCCTGCCCTTTTCTGTCACGAATAACAATAGCGGGTCTCTTTCCAGGTCCTCTTGACTAACGGCCTCCAGACTAACAACCTGATCTCCCGGAGACAGGCTCATGCCCTTAACCCCCCTCGAAGGTCTCTGAGTGGTCCTGAGTTCGTCCTCGGGGAATCTAATAACCTGACCCTCCCTGGTAGCCATAATTATTTCCCCACCACCACGACTTAACGTAACGGAGCTAAGCGAATCACCACTACCGGCATTCATGCTGTGGATCCCGCTTATATGGGCCGAAGAAAAGTCTCCAACTGGATTTTTCACGACGTTCCCGCCCCTGGTCCCCATCAGACAAAAGCGGTCACCCGTCAGTTCCTCCCTTTTGAGGTTCAATGCTGCGGTTACTACTTCGTCGTCAGATAGGTCCAGAAGTCCTCCCAGCCTCTCTCCCCTTGAGTCTCTCCGCATAGAAGGCAACTTGTAAGTTTTTACTTTGTATACCTTTTCCTCATCGGTAAAAAGGAGACTTTCGTTCCGGGAATTTCCACTGGAGGCGACGGTTATTCTGTCGTCCTCCTCCAAATCCATGCAGATTACTCCCTTTCCGGCACGATTCTGAGTTTTATACCCGCTTCTTTTGGGGGCATTAACGTAGCCATTCTCGGTTAGCTGAACAATTACGCTATGGTCCGGAATTAGCCTCTCTGCATCTACCTCTTCAACTTTTTCAGTTATCAGGCTCCTTCTCTCGTCTCCAAATTCTTCCTTTATCTCCCGGAGTTCATTTTTGATAATTTCGTTCAGCTTTAGCGTAGAGGACAGTATTTCTCTATACTTCTCTATATATTCCCGCTTTTCTTCCAATTCATCGTTGATCTTCTCCCGTTCCAGACTGGTCAACCGACCGAGTTGCATTTTCAATATCGCATTGGCCTGATCCTTCGAAAAGGAAAATCTCTCGATCAGGTTCCCCCGCGCTTCGTCCCTTGTATCAGCCTCCCGAATCAGCTTTATCACCATATCAGTACTATCCAGCGCAATCTGAAGACCTTCCAGAATGTGGGCTCTGCTTTCCGCTTTCTCCAGCCTGTACTCAGTTCTCCTCTCGACCACCGACCGTCTAAAATCTATAAAGGAGTTGAGAATTTCCTTGAGAGAAAGCCTTCTTGGATTTCCATCAACGATAACAGTCATATTGGCGCCGTAGGTTTTTTCCAGAGGGGTATACTTAAACAACCTATTCAGTGCGACTGTTGGTTCCGTCCCCTGCTTTAACTTTATTACCACCCTGAGCCCTTCCCGGTCCGACTCGTCCCTGACATCGGTTATCCCTTCTATCGTTCCGTCCTTTGCTTTGTCGGCTATCCTTTCGATTATCGTCGATTTCTTTATCTGGAACGGTATCTCCGTAATTATTATGTTGTTTCCTTCGAGCTGAGTCTTTGCTCTCATCCGGACCCGACCTTTTCCGGACCGATAGGCTTCCTTGATTCCTTCTCTCCCTAAAATTATCGCTCCTGTAGGAAAATCGGGACCCCTAATGTACTTCATAAGCTCTTCCAGAGAAGCCTCCGGGTTGTCAATGAGATAAATTAATCCTTCAATTAATTCCGTGAGGTTATGAGGGGGGACCTTGGTCGTCATTCCCACCGAAATACCCCAGGAACCATTTAACAACAATCCCGGAACCTTTGCCGGAAGGATTTTCGGCTCTTCCAGTGAATCGTCGAAATTTGGAGAGAAGTCTACGGTATCCTCGTCTAGTTCCTCGAGAAAAGTCTCACTTATCGGGGACAGCCTCGCCTCCGTGTATCTCATAGCTGCCTGGGAATCCCCGTCAATCGAGCCAAAATTCCCCTGCCCGTCAATCAACGGGTATCTAAAGGAAAACTCCTGGGCCATATTTACCATGGTATCGTAGACGGCTATATCACCGTGCGGGTGGTACTTACCCAGCACTTCGCCGACGATTCGAGCAGATTTTTTTGGAGCCCCATCCGAGTACAACCCTAACTCATCCAGAGCATAAAGAATCCTCCGCTGAGCGGGTTTAAGACCGTCTCTCACGTCCGGTATAGCCCGGCCCCTGATTACGCTCATTGCATAATTTATATACGACTCTTCCATCTCTTCTTCTATATAAGCAGTCTTTACTTCACTCATGTTTTCTCCCGTTTAAAATCGATT
>JAGXLP010000081.1 GCA_018334615.1 Candidatus Bipolaricaulota bacterium | reverse complement strand
GTCGCTGATGGTGATACCGGCAAAAACATGGCCAAGACTTTACGCTCGATAGCGGAAAAGACCAGGCCGGAAAAGTCGGTAAGCAGGGTAAGCAAAGATATGGCCCACGCTGCTCTGGTAAATTCCAGAGGGAATTCTGGAATTATATTTGCCCAGTTCATAAACGGAGTGAGCAAGGCGACGGAAAAACGAGAACATCTCCAGCTAACCGAGTTCGCTCATGCAATGAAGGTCGGAGCCAACCATGCTTACAAAGCAACCAGTCATCCGGTAGAGGGTACAATACTAACAGTAATGAAGGAATGGGCTCATTCTCTACAGAAACTCGCTTCGGAAAAGAGGGATCTGTTTGAATCACTTGACCATTCCCTGGAGGCGGCCAACAAATCACTCCGGGAAACAAAGTCCAGATTGAAAGAACTCAGGGAAGCAAACGTCGTAGACGCAGGAGCCAAAGGGTTTGTCCTATTTCTGGAGGGCATACAGACCTTCTTCAAAGACGGCCAGACCGCTAGTTTCGATAAAATAGAAGACCTGGAAGAAAAATCAACCGTTCATATCGATGAAAAACAGGGACTAGCCGGTCCCCGGTACTGTACTGAGGTAGTTTTGACCGGAGAAAGTCTGGAATCCGACGAATTAAGAGATTTAGCAGAAGAGTACGGTGACTCCCTGGTAATTGCCGGGGCGGAGGGTCAATATCACGTTCACATCCACACTGACAGACCGGCAGAGCTAATTTACAAACTACAGGAAACCGGGACCATAGCCGATCAAAAAGTCGACGATATGATGAAACAGCATCAAGCGGTTTACGAGAGAGAAACGGAGGTCGCTCTTGTCACCGATTCTACCTGCGATCTTCCTCAAGAGGTAATCGACGACTATCCCGTATATCCCGTCCCGCTGAGCGTCAACTTCGGAGTTAATCAGTTCCTCGATAAAGAGACTATTTCTCCCGATCAGTTTTACCGGATGCTTGAAGATCTTGGAAGAGACGAGGAATACCCAACCAGCTCTCAACCTTCAGTCGGCCAGTTTAAAGAAACCTACTCCTTCCTCCTCGAGCACTATGACTCCATAGTATCGCTTCACATCGCCGAGGCTTTGAGCGGGACCGTCGACGCAGCCAGGGAAGCAGCAAAAGAGGTCGACGAGTCAAAAATAACCGTAATCGATACGAGACAGCTCTCTACCTCTCTTGGGCTGTTGGTTGAGGAAATAGCCCATAAACTCAAAAAAGGTGCCGATCACAAAGATCTGGTAAAGCTAAGCAAAACTTTAAGACGCAAAGCAAAGATCCTGGTCAGCGTTAAAGACCTGAAGTACATGGTCCGGGGAGGGCGAGTAAATCGCCTGGAAGGCTTTTTGGCCAAGCTACTTAACTTCAAGCCCATCATTTCTCTGGACGAGAATGGGGAATCCGAACTCCACGGCAGACCGTTACTCAGGAAAACCAACTTTAACCAGATTCTCGATATGGTTAAAAATCCCCATAACGATTCCAGGGTTGAAAAGTACGCCATCGGGCACGTACGCGCTCCGGAAGAGGCGAAGGAGCTGGCAGAAATGATCGAAAACGAAACCGGCCTAACTCCGGAATACACGATGGATATCTCTCCACTAATAGGTGCTCACGCAGGCATAGGTGCCGTCTCCGTATCTTACCTCACTGAATAACATGATTATCCCGGGTCCGGCCGCGATAGTTCTGGCGGTATTTCTCTACATGACGGCAATATATCTTATCGCTCAGGCAAAATCCGACTATTCTACAGTGGATATTGCCTGGGGACCAGGCTTTGTACTTGTTGGAGCACTTTCTCTTGCCCTGTCACCACAAATAACCGCCAGAGGACTTATTGCATCCACTCTCGTTGGGGTATGGGGGTTGAGGCTCGGCTACCACATTCTAAGGCGAAACTGGGGGAAACCCGAGGACTTCCGGTATAAAAAAATGCGGGAAAACTGGGAGGGGCGGGCTTACCTGATAAGCTACGTAAGAATTTTCCTGGTTCAGGGGGTTTTGATGCTGGTTATTTCTTATCCCCTAATAATGATCAACTTCCTTCCACAGGAAGGCATGGGCCTTTTCGGTTACCTCGGTATATTTATCTGGCTCGTCGGATTTGGTTTCGAGGTCATAGGTGACTACCAGCTATCGGACTTCATTAAAAACCGGAAGAGTGAAAATAACAGGATCATGATGGAAGGGGTCTGGAACTACACCAGACACCCCAACTACTTCGGCGAAGCCTTGCTCTGGTGGGGAATATACCTTTTAACTATTCCCGTATCCTACGGATGGGCGGGTGTAGTAAGCCCAATAGCGATAGGCTACCTGCTGCTTTTCGTCTCGGGTGTGCCGCCGCTGGAAGAAAGATACGCCAACGACGAGGAATATCAGGAATACGCGGAAAGAACAAACAAGTTCTTTCCCTGGTTTACAAAAAAATAATCAGGAGGTTCCGATACCAATTTTTAACCCTCACCGGATGCCACCAACCTGTGGAAAACCCCCCGTGAATCCATTGAAAAACGCTCTTTTGTTAGGTTTAACCCAGAAAATATACATTTTAGATGAAATTACTACAATTTGCATCAATCAAATTCTAAGCTCCCTAAAACCCTACCACCCGAGGGTAGAGCAAACGTCCTCACAAGAAGTTCGAAGAAGTTAGACAACTTTCCGGTCTCAAACCGACGCATGGCCGGTTTTCTCGCCATAATTGTGGAAAACTATGTGTATAACTTGTTAAAAACCCAGGAATTAGACAAGTTTTTTGTGGAAAAATGCTGTTGAAAAAAATCTTTTCACCTTTCCACAACGGTTTTCAAGACCCTACGCCACTTTTCCATACTATTTCCACATGGTTTTACTCAACCTGCTTCATATAGCTGGATTACATTTCGATTAGTTTTCCACAGAAATTGCTCTTACCTAGAACTACTACTAGTTTTTTTAAATATAACATACTCAAGCAATAGTACTCTAGATATTTATTTTTCATGTGGTCTGCTCTTTTTATTAGTGATATGAAATTTACGTACAGTCAATGCAGTAAGTCTTGTCGAGGGTAGATAATCTAAGTTGCTAGAACACGAGGGTTGAGTTCAAGGTCTTTGAAAAGAAATGTATTTTTTGTTATGATAATTTTCGAGTTTTTAGCTTTAAGAGGTTAACCTGTTTAAGGAGTGCATATATGGATAGTACCTATGACGTTATAGTAATTGGAGCCGGGGTAATTGGAACTGGAATAGCTCGAGAATTATCCAGGTACGAGGTAAATGTGGGGCTACTGGAAAAGGAACCCGACGTTGGATGGGGAACTACGAAAGCAAATAGCGGCATAATACATGCTGGCTACGATGCAAAGCCGGGAACAGTTAAGGCTTCCTTTTCCGCTTCAGGAAATAAAAAATACGAAGAATGGACGGAACCGCTTTCCGTCCCATTTGCCCGTATTGGTTCCTTTGTTTCCACTACCGAGGAATCCCAGTTAGATGACCTGGAGAGGTTGATCGAGCAAGGGGAGGAGAACGGGGTGGAGGAACTTGAAACCATACAAGGAAACAACAATGTCAGGGAGCTGGAGCCCAATATATCAGAAAAAGTGGAAGCCGTTTTGCACGCCCCGACAGCAGGGGTGGTTGCTCCTTACAAATTGACAATTGCTCTTTACGAAAACGCCAGAGATAACGGAGTGGATTTCTTCTTTAACTCTCCAGTAGAAAGTATAAAGGTCAAAGACGATCCCGAAATAAAAGGTAACTTTGAAGTGGTTGCTTCTGACGGAGAAGTTCACGGGGACTACGTTATAAATGCGGCCGGAATTGCATCAGGCAAAGTAGCAAGCATGGTGGGGGACGATTCTTTTTCCATCTTTCCTGCTCGGGGAGAATATCATTTGCTGGATAGTGAAATAAAAAATTACGTTAACAAAATAAATTTCCCCATGCCAACAGGGGAAAGCAAGGGTATTTTAGTTACTCCTGCAGCTGAAGGCAGTATTATATTCGGCCCGAATCACCAGCCCCTCAAGGAACCCTCGGTGGCTACTACCAGGGAAGGGTTGAATGAGGTCTTCAGCGGCGCGACGGACCTCTTTCCGGGAATCGATACGAGCAAAATAGTAACTAACTTTGCCGGATTACGTGCAAAGGCGGGCTCGGATGACTTCGAGATTGGAGAGTCCGACGAAGTTGAAGGGTTTATTAATGTAGGAGGAATACAGTCTCCCGGTCTTACTGCGGCTCCGGCGATCTCAGGCCACATAGTAGACTTGCTGGAGGATAAGGGGCTGGAGTTGACACCGGACCCCGATTTCGATCCGAATAGGGAGCCGATTCCTCGATTTTCCGAATTATCCCCCGAAGAGATAGCTGAGTATGCCGAAGACCGAGATGCAGCCAGGGAGATAGTCTGCCGGTGCGAAGAGATTACCAGGGCGGAAGTCGAAGAAGCAATAGACCGTGGTGCAACAACGCTGGACGGAATCAAGTTCAGGACGAGAGCGAGAATGGGGAGCTGTCAGGGAGGATTCTGTACCCCGCGTTTGGTCGAGATATTGTCGGATAAGCTTGGAGTTTCACCCAAAGAGGTTACCAAGAAAGGGGATGGCTCCTATCTACTGGCTGGAGAAACGAAAGAGGGTTAAGGGATGAGTAAAGAAATTAAAAAAACGAAGAAAGATATTGTCGTGGTTGGTGGAGGTCCGGCCGGTATGGCCGCTTCCATAAGGGGTACAGAGGAAGGCGCTGACGTGATGCTTGTCGAGAGGGATATCGAGCTGGGAGGGATACTGAACCAATGTATCCATAACGGCTTTGGTGTCGAGATCTACGGAGAAGAACTTACAGGGCCCGAATACGCGGAAAGATTTACCCGAAGAATTGGGGAAAGCAGGGTGGATGTCAGGTTGAACAGTTTCGTTCTTTCACTCCGCCCGGACAAAACTATGAGTTTGCTAACTCCGAACGGCGTTTTGGAAGTAGAGGCTAGCGCCGTAGTACTTGCCACCGGAGCAAGGGAGAAGTCACGAGGCGAGATTAAGATACCCGGAGGTCGACCGTCAGGCGTAATGCCCGCCGGAACAGCGCAGAAATTCATCAACAAGAAAGGATTTATGCCCGGCAAAAAGGTCTTCGTCCTGGGTTCCGGAGATATTGGTTTGATCATATCGCGTAGACTGACCTGGGAAGGGGCTGAGGTAGTAGGGGTAGCCGAAATAATGGACTATCCAACCGGTCTAAACAGGAACGTAGTCCAGTGCCTGCACGATTACGATATTCCTCTACATCTGCGTCATACTGTCACGAATATTTACGGCACAAACAGGCTGCAAGGTATAGAGTTATCACAAGTGGATGAAGACTTTAACCCAATCGAAGGATCGTCAAAAGATATTGACGTAGATCTCCTGTTGCTTTCCGTCGGCCTGGTACCCGAGAACGATTTCTTCAAGGAAGCGGGCGTAACTCTGAGTGAGAAGACACAGGGGGCCCTGGTTGACGAGTGGTTTCAGACTGACGTTCCCGGAATTTTTGGCTGCGGTAACGCCGTGCATATAGAGGACCTGGTGGACTGGGTGACTATGGACGG
>JAGXLP010000080.1 GCA_018334615.1 Candidatus Bipolaricaulota bacterium | reverse complement strand
ACCAAGTACTTCGGTCAGGAATTTCCCGATCGGTTCTTTAACGTGGGGATTACCGAGGCCAATATGATGGGTATGGCCGCCGGTTTGGCCATGGAAGGCAAGAAGCCGTTTGTCAGCACGTTTGCCGTTTTCGCCACGGGAAAGCCGTGGGAACAAATCAGGCAGACAATTGCTTATCAGTCGGCCCCGGTCAGAATCGTGGCGACTCACGCCGGGATAACAGTCGGGGAAGACGGAGCTTCACACCAGATAATCGAGGATGTCTCTAATATGAGGGTGCTACCAAACATGAAGGTAGTAGTCCCTGCCGATGCTACTCAGACCAGAGAGGTAGTTAAGACAATCAGCCAGGACATGGACGGTCCCGTCTACGTCCGGCTGGCTCGAGCTGCTTTCCCCGTAGTGTACGAGGATTGTGAATTCGAACTGGGTAAAGCCGAAGTTTTACGGGAAGGGAGTGACGTGTCTATATTTGCCATGGGCTTGATGGTTGCCAATTCTCTGGACGCGGCAGATATCCTGGCGGATGAAGGTATTTCTGCCGAAGTTGTAAACGTCTCTACGGTCAAACCTCTGGATGAAGAGACGGTTCTCAATTCGGTCGAAAAGACGGGCGCCGCCGTGACCGCCGAGGAACATAACGTAATTGGCGGTCTGGGGTCGGCAATTACGGAGGCAGTAAGTGAAAACGAGCCGGTACCTGTTAAGAGAGTTGGAATTCAGGATCGGTTTGGTGAATCCGGTTCCGCCTACGAGCTGGTAGAGCACTTTGGACTTACCGCTGAAGATATTGCTAGTAAAACCGAGAATCTGTTAAATTAAACTCGATTTTTACCATTTAATTCAGGTTATGACACTAACTACATGATAAAAGCTTCTGCTGACCGTTCAGGAAAATCCTATCGGAGGCCGAGCGGGCACGGCTCCACCCTTTCGTCGGTCCTTGCTTTAGACCTCCGGGCTTCCCGGACCGAGAAATTTCCGACTCGCGTGCTCAAACTGGTGCCTTCACGACACTGATTCTTATTAACAGGGAGTATTATGCATAAAGATTTAATTTCATTCGGTTATGAAGATATCCCTCACCAGCACCTAGATTGCTATGGGAAAACATAATCTCAATAAAACCTTCAAGTTAAATCATTGCTGTAAATAAAGAACCATGCCGACTCCAATAGCAATCTAGGTGCTGGTCGGTCAGACATATGCGCCGCTTCGCTGGAATTTTCTCGGCCCGGGCCCTTTTGACGCCTCTAAAGAAGAAAGGGTGGAGAGCGAGGCCGAGATCGGAAGCAGCGATTTTCACGCTGGGAAAATCGCCTGCGGTTTTATCGGACGGTGAGCAGAAGCAAAAGTGAGTATACTTGGATGATTGGTAAAGGGTTTTTGACGAATATCAGTTGGGCCAAACGTATAGTGATTTTACGAGGAGGAAAAATGAATGAGTTAAAAGAAAAGGCGAATCAACTACGAGCTGACGTGTTGAAAATGGTTACAAACGCAAACTCCGGTCATCCCGGTGGAGCACTGGGTATGGCGGATACCTGGGCCGTGCTCCATTACGAGTTTATCAACGATAAACCCGATAATCCGGAGTGGGAAGACAGAGATCGATTTATACTTTCCAACGGACATACCTGTCCACTGCTCTACGCAGTACTTGCCGATAAGGGCTATTTTCCGAAGGAAGAACTCGATAACTTCCGCAAACTCGGCGCTTTGCTTCAGGGCCATCCGTCTACGGCCAGGGGAACTCCAGGTGTAGAATTTTCCTCCGGCTCCCTCGGCCACGGTCTTTCGTTTGGAGCGGGAGTCGCTCTGTCAGGTCGGTTGGACGATCAGGACTACAAAACCTACGTGTCCATATCGGACGCCGAATGTCAGGAGGGTCAGACCTGGGAGGCTGCCGCCGTGGCGAGGGACAAAAAGCTGGGTAATTTGTGTGCAATTCTCGACTATAACGACAGCCAAATCGACGGAAATGTTAGCGATATTATGGATGTCGCCCCGCTTGTAGAAAAGTGGGAGAGTTTTGGCTGGAGGGTTATCGAGATCGACGGCCACAGTTACGACCAAATTGAAGACGCTTTCCGGGCCTTTCGGGAAAAAAGTTCCAGGCGAGGCAGGCCAACAGTAATCATTTCAAACAATATACTGGGCAAAGGGGTCTCGTTCATGGAAGGTGACTATAAGTGGCACCACGGGGTTCTTTCGACCGATCAGATGGACCAGGCGCTTGAAGAATTGGGAGTCGAGGGAGAGTGGATTTCCTCAAAATAACAGGTCAGACGGGTCATGGCCGATGGCTTTTTGAGAGCATTTCTAATCCTTCTTAGTTGATTCTGTTTACGTCCTGCAGGTAAATATGAAAGGGGCCAATCACAGTATGATTGGCCCCTTTATTTATTTCGAGCGGGTTGAAATCCCTAATTTTCTACCTGGAACATAATCGGTGCCTGGTTTGGGGCGTCATAGATTAAGTTGTAGTAATCCGAGGATTTACGCGCTTGAAAAGCGATTTCCCCTCGAGCCATTTCCCCTTCGTTGAGTATCTTGCTCGGAAGGTATTCTTCGAGTGCCGAAGTGGCAAGGCTTACCGGCTGAGTTCTACCGTTACTTTCCTCCAGGGTGAAGTGCAGGGATTTGGAAGGATATTGATTGTCTTCCAATGCCCTTACGGTAAACTTCGCGATCACGAATTGTTTACCAGAATCGGCCTGCTCGTTGCCAATTGATTCAGTGGTTCTCAAGTCGGTGAAGGTTATCCTGACCGAACCGTTGCTGGCCGACTCTCCCAGGTAGTAGATGGCCGGATCAATGGCTATAGTACTTTCTGTACTTCCGGTCCCGTCTCGATCGTCGATTACGGATAACCTGACGTTGTAGTTCCCTGCTTGTTCATATCGGTGGTTTACTACAGGACCCCTCGCGGTCGTTCCGTCTCCAAATTCCCATTCATAGGATTCTATTTCTCCGTCCGGATCGCTGGATTCCTCGGCAGAAAATTCCACTGTGAGGGGTGCGGTCCCCGTTTCGGGGGTGGCGGACATTTTCGCGGAGGGCGGTTCGTTTTCGGCTGGTGGTTCTTGTACATTAATCGTGAGGGAGTCAGTTCCCGTAAGATCGTCGTTGTCTACGACTTCTAAAGTTGCTGAATATTTGCCCGGCTCTTCGTAAGTATGCTCTATCTCGGTAAGTAGATCTGTGCCCGACGTGTCTGCACCATCACCAAACTGTAATGTGTACTCTTCTATCGTCCCGTCCGGGTCACTAGAATCGGAGAGGTCGAACGTAACTGTCAGCGGCGCCTCGCCTTCTTCGGAGTCGACATTTAGGCTGGCGGAAGGTCCGCTTTTTTCCACCGAGATCGTGTCTGTCGCCGTAGCAGTCCCGTTGTCGTTATCAGTAACCGTTAGGGTAACCGTGTATTCTCCGGGGTTTTCGTAGGTATGATTTACCGTTCTGCCTCTATTGGTATTTCCATCCCCAAATTCCCATTCGAACTCGTCAATAATTCCATCCTGATCCTCGGAATTGCCGGCGTCAAAAGTAACAGAAAGGGGAGCTTCTCCTGCGCGCGAGCTGGCGGAAATGGAAGCTGTCGGTTTCTTGTTAGATTTACAACCATTTAAACTCAGGATTAAAAGAGAAAATAAAATCACCAAAGCAAAATACTTTGCATATTTTTTCATTGGTACCTCCTGGATTGGTAGGCCCTTCGCCTAATCTCGGTAACAAAAATAATTATAAGTCATTCAACTTAGAATAACATATTGGGGAAGAGATCTTCAAACGAAAGACCCAATTACCGGAATAAATGTGGGAAAATGAATCGCGGGAGAAACTTTTCCGGCCTATCCGTTCCATCCTTCTTCCCCGATAAGTGGTAAAAAGCTACAGTACGCCTCTTTATGTTTGGTCAGTTCCCCGTTGTTTCTAATTATCAGGGTTAGTCTCTGTTGTCTTCGTTCACCCGCAGGTGCTACCAATCTTCCTCCTTGACCCAGCTGATCCAAAAGTGAATCTGGAATATTCGGGACTGAACCGGTTGCCAGTATCTTGTCGTACGGAGCAAATTCTTCCCAGCCTTTCGTGCCGTCACCTTTTTCGTATTGAATATTATCAAATCCAAGTTCCTTGTGAACCTTCTTAGCCCGTTCCATCAGTGTTTCTTTTCTTTCCACCGTGAAAACTTTGTCCGCAATACTCCCTAAAATTGCCGTTTGAAAACCGGATCCGGTACCAATCTCCAGGACTGTGTCACTGGCTTCGAGGTTGAGTAACTCGGTCATTAACGCGACTATGTAGGGTTGGGATATCGTCTGCCCTTCTCCTATTGGTAACGGTCTGTCGGAGTAGGCTTCGTGACTACGAGAATCCGGGACGAATAAGTGGCGTGGGTTGGATCGAAAAGCGTTCAGTATTCTCTCGTCGGTTATTCCCCGGTCCGCCAGTTGCTCCGATATCATCCGTTCTAATCGGGAATTACGAGCTTCTTCAATCATCCTGAGCCGGATCCTCTTCGGAGAAGTAATTTTCAATTAAGTTGGTAGACCTTTCTCTGTCCTTTTCCGGAACCATCACCCGAATTTCACCAAGTCCGTCGACGGGAATTGGGTATACGGAATGAGTTATGTGTGAGGATAGGTAACAGTTAATCCCGTAGTCTCCCAGTAAAGCCTTAATTAACTCCGCTTTCTGTTCGTCCCAGGTTACGAAAACCTCTACAAGTTCCATTTCAGGAGACATCCTCCTTCTGAGTTTGAGCCGATTCCTTATATTCGAGCAAGTCGTCCCATTCCTCCGGTGAGACCCGCTTAAATTCTTCGGGAGATAGATTACCGAGTTCAATTGGCCCGATTGCCAACCTTCGGAGCCTCACGATGGTAAGATCCACAGAATTGAAAAGTCTCTTTATCTCGTTCTTCTTTCCTTCGGTCAGTACCAGTTCTAGCTCCGTGTGTTCCTTACCTCTGGAGATTACGCCGCCTTCTTTTATCTGAAGTAAGTCACCGTCATCCTCAACTCCCTCCATGAATTTATCAATAATCCCCCCGATTTTTCCGTGACCGAGCCTATCGGATAACCAGAGGTGGTAGCGTTTTTCCACCTCGTAGCGTGGGTGGGTGAGGGAATGAACTAACTCCCCGTCGTTGCTCAAGAGCAGCAAACCTTCCGCATCCTGATCCAGTCTTCCGGCCCAGCGGTAGCCAATGAATCCCTCGGATCTGAGAGTCCGGCCCAGAGTCCTCCCGTAGTGGGGGTCGTCGTGAGAACAGAGCATACCTTGAGGTTTGAAGAACTTATAGGCTCTCTTTTTTGCCGGGTAAGTAGGGAGTGGGTGTCCTCTAAGGTAGAGGCTGTCGATTTCATCTAATGAATACTGCTCAAAAGGATTAGTTTCTGTAACCTGGTTAAGTGTGACCTCACCCTCTTCTATAAGGTCCCTGGACTTTCTCCTGGACAGCCCCGATTGTCGCTGTACTATTTTCATCAGCTTCATGGTAGTTAAAGGATGGGCGAGTTTTCGGGTTTTTGCAAGATTGGCCCAGAGTGAGTGGGGTGGCCGGGGTATTTTTCTCTGATTTCTTTTAGTAGAGTGTATCTACGGGCGCGGAGAAATTTGAAGGAAGATGATTTTTTTCCGATAATCATATGCTATATTGATTT
>JAGXLP010000079.1 GCA_018334615.1 Candidatus Bipolaricaulota bacterium | reverse complement strand
ATAGATGGAATTATCAAAGAGATACAAACCTGAAAACGTCGAGGATAAAATCTATAAGTTTTGGGAAGACAATGACTATTTCCGGGCCGAGGTGTCCGAGGATAAGGAACCTTTCTCTATGGCTATTCCGCCCCCCAACGTTACCAGCGAACTGCACGTCGGTCACGCCCTTCAATTCACATTGCACGATATCGTAATCAGGTACCAGCGCATGAAAGGGAAAGAAGCCTGCTGGTTTCCGGGGATGGATCACGCCGGAATCGCCACCCAGAACGTCGTGGAAAAGAACCTTGCCGAGGAGGGCCTCAACCGGCACGACCTGGGAAGGGAGAAGTTCGTAGAACGGGTCTGGGAATGGAAAGAAGAGTACGGAGGGAAGATCAAAGACCAGCTCAAAGCTCTGGGTTCGTCTGCCGACTGGAGCAGGGAAAGATTTACACTTGACGAAGGACTTTCCAACGCCGTGAGAGAAGCCTTCGTCCAACTCTACGAAGAAGGCTATATTTACCGAGATAAATACATAATAAATTGGTGTCCTCGCTGCTCTACAGCTCTGTCGGATATCGAGGTAGAGCACAAAGAGGAAGAAGGCAAACTCTACAGGATCAAATACGACCTAAAGGGAACGGATCAATCAGTAACCATCGCCACAACTCGGCCCGAGACAATGCTGGGTGATACCGCTCTTGCAATTCATCCGGACGATGAGAGGGCGAAAGGACTCGCAGGGAAGAAAGCGATCCTTCCTTTGGTGGGGCGGGAATTGCCGATAGTCACCGACGAAGCCATTGACCCCGAATTCGGTTCCGGAATACTAAAAGTCACTCCGGCACACGACCCGACGGACTTCGATATCGGGGAGTCCCACGATCTGGATAGAATAGCAGTGATAGACGACCAGGCAAAAATCAGCTTAGAAGGTAAATACGAGGGTTTGGACAGATACGAAGCCAGGAAAGTAATCGTGGACGACCTGGACGAGGAAGGCTATCTCGTTGAAATCGAGAACTACGAGCATTCGGTCGGCCATTGTCAGCGCTGTGAAACTGTAGTCGAACCCAGTATCTCTGAACAGTGGTTTGTGGAGATGGAAGACCTGGCCGAACCCGCCATAGAAGCCGTAAGGAAGGACGACGTGGAGTTAATCCCCAATCGCTGGAAGAAGGTATACTTCGAATGGATGGAAAACATTCAGGACTGGTGTATTTCAAGACAACTGTGGTGGGGCCACAGGATTCCAGCCTGGCACTGCGAGAACTGTGACGAGATAACTGTTAGCAGAGAGGAACCCAAGGCGTGTAGTTCCTGTGGAAGCTCGAACCTGACTCAGGAAAAGGACGTACTCGACACCTGGTTCAGCTCAGCTTTATGGCCCTTCTCAGTCATGGGATGGCCAGAAAACACCGAAGACCTGGAATACTTTTTCCCCACGGATCTACTTATTACCGGCTTCGACATAATCTTCTTCTGGGTTGCCAGAATGATTATGACCAGCCTTCACTTTAACGGAGAGGTGCCGTTCAATCAGGTGCTTCTCACTCCTCTAGTTCTGGACGAAAACGGGGAAAAGATGAGTTCTTCGAAGGGCAACATTCTCGACCCCCTCGAATTAAAGGACGAATACGGGGCTGACGCGGTAAGATTCGCCATGGCGTCCTCTACCACGAAGGGAAGGGGGATGAAGCTATCCGAAGGGGAAATAGAAGACAAAAGGAATTTCCTGAACAAACTCTGGAACGCGGCTCGATTCACCCTCTCCCACCTGGATTCGGAAGAAGAACTCCCGGAAAAAGAGGCGATGGAGTTAGAAGACAGGTGGATAATGAGTCGCTACCAGGACACGGTGACCAAAGTTAGGAACGAGCTAGAAGATTACTCGTTCAAAACAGCGTCGAAAACACTTTACAGTTTCGTCTGGAACGACTTCTGTGACTGGTATCTGGAGTTGATCAAGCCACGACTGTACTCCAGTGAGGAAAACACTGTAGCAAAACAAGTTCTAAGCTACACGTTCAGGGGAACCCTGAGGCTATTACATCCGTTCATCCCGTTCATCACGGAGGAAATCTGGAACAAGTTACCTGGAGATCCCGGAGCTTTAATCGAGGAGGATTTTCCTCAACTAATTAAGGACTTGCGGGACGAGGATATCGAGGAAAAGCTAGCTTTTCTCCAGGAAAATATCAGGGCCACCAGGAACGTCAGAGGAGAAATGAATATTCCAAACGGAAAAGAAATATCGGTAATGTTAGACGTGGAAAACGAAGAACTGGGAAGGCTCGCCCGAGAGAACCTGACCTACTTCTCCGAACTGGCCAACGTAAATGAACTGGAAGTTGGCACTAATTTGGAGCAGCCTAAAAACAGCGCCCGAAGAGTCCTGAGCAACTCAGAGGTTCTGGTGCCTCTGGAAGGACTTATAGATATCGAAAAGGAAAGGGAAAGGATAGAAAACGAGTTATCCCAGCTGGAACAAGACCTGGAATCCACGGAAAAGAAGTTAAACAACAAGGATTTCCTGACCAAGGCACCAGATGAAGTCGTCGACCGGGAAAAGAAAAAGAAAGAAGAATTTCAGGCAAAGAAAGAGCGACTAAAATCTAACCTGGAGGCTCTGGAGGATAGTTGATAAATAATCTGGAGGAGGCACTCGGTTTACTCGAAAACCTACCAAAATACGAGGTAAAACCGGGGTTAGAAAGGATCAAGTTTCTCCTCGATAGTCTGGACAACCCTAACGAGGCATTTCACTCGATTCATATCGCGGGCTCAAATGGAAAAGGATCCGTTTTAGCCTTACTCTCCGGGGTGCTGAGCCAGGAGTATCGAGTGGGAGAATTCATCTCTCCTCCCCTGATAAATTTTTCCGGAAGGATAAAGGTGGACGGCGAAGAAATAGGGAACTCACAAATTCTTGAAGGGGTCAAGGTATTAGAAGGCCAGATTGAAGAGCTAAAACGACGGGGAGACCCGCCCAGCTTGTTCGAAGCGGCCACCGCACTGGCCACCTGGTATTTCGACAAGGAGGGAGTCGACCTGGGTTTGCTGGAGGTCGGGCTCGGAGGGAGATACGATGCTACAAACCCCGTCGGCCAGACACTTGTTTCCACCGTCACCTCTGTGGACCTCGAGCATCAGAACATACTAGGAGGGAGTCTGGAGGAGATAGCGGGAGAACTCGCGGGAATAGCAAAACAGGGAAGACCACTAATTGTTGGTCCGTCCGAGAACGTTCCGAAAGACGTCTTTAACTCGGAGTGTAGGAAAAAAAATTGCGCCCTCGTGTATGCGGGGGAAGAAACGGAACTCGAGCTCCTGGATTTTGACTGGGATACCTCTCAGTTTAAAGTCAAACGATCGCCAATAACGAGCTTACGGGACGAGATCGTCCAAATCGGTCTGCCCGGCACCTATCAGAAAAGAAACCTGACCACCGCTCTGACGGTTCTGGGAGCAATCGGCGAAACGAAATTCTCCGTCAACCCAAAAGAAATAATTGAGGGACTAAAAGAGGTAAAATGGCCCGGGAGATTCCAGTTACTGGGGAAGAATCCCCATCTCCTGGTGGACGGAGCACATAACGAATCGGCCACGGCAGCTCTGGCAAAGGAGATTGAAAGTTACGGAAGCTTGAGACCAAAAACTCACAAAACCGTCCTCGTATTCAGCGCCCTAAAGGACAAAAACGTCAGAGGGATGCTTTCCGTTCTCGACTCCGTAGTGGATAAGATTTTCCTGACCGAACTAGATCACCCCCGGGCTACTCCGCTAAAAGCGTTAAAAAACTGGTCGGATCAACTAGACTTGAACTATAGAGAGTTTCCTTCACCGGCGGAAGCGGTTAATATTGCGAAGGAGGAGGCAAGAGAAAAAGATCTCATTTGCGTCACCGGTTCTTTATACCTCGTCAGGGAGGTTATTGTAAATGAATCTCGAAGATAGGCTAGAGGAGATACAGAGGGGAGTAATACCCGAACACGTAGCCATCATCCCTGACGGTAACGGAAGATGGGCCCATAACCGGGGGCTTGAAAGAAAGGAGGGTCACAAACGGGGTACGGAGAGAGCAGAGGATTTAATTGAGTTTATCTCAAAAGAACTTCCGATAAAGTACCTAACCTTTTACACTTTTTCTACCGAGAACTGGTCCCGACCCGACGAAGAAGTCGAATTTTTAATGTCACTTCTAAAGGATCTCCTGGGAGAACGGGGAATGAAACTTCTAAAGAACAACATCAGGTTCCGTGCCATAGGAAAAGTGGACGAGCTTCCCGAGAGAACCGCAAGGGTGGTAAAAGAAACGATCAACCACACTGCCGACAACAAGGGACTTGAGTTGATAATGGCCTTAAATTACGGGGGAAGACAGGAGATAATCAGTGCCACAAGAAAATTAATCTCCCTGGCGGAGGACGGCGAACTCTCCGGAGAGGAGTTGTCCGAAGAGTTATTCCAATCACACCTGTTTACTTCCGGAATCCCGGACCCGGATCTATTAATAAGGACAAGCGGCGAAAGACGCGTAAGCAATTTCATGCTCTGGCAACTCGCATACACTGAATTCTGGATTACAAACAGGCTCTGGCCGGGGTTTAAGCCGGAACATCTTCTGGAAGCGTTAGGGGACTTTCAACGAAGAGACCGTCGCTTCGGCGGCGTTGACAAAGGGAACTTACTCAGTGAAAACGGTAACTAAGAGAATCATTACCTCTTTAATCACGGCCCCAGCGGTACTGGCCCTTCTTTACTTCGCCAAGCAGGAGGGCGTTCCCTGGGCGGTCGGCCTTTTCTTAGCCATCATGGCCGCCATCGGAACGGCGGAGTTCTGTAACTTAATGAGGGAAAGCAACATCAAAGCCAGAATCATTCCGACTTCTATTCTTGCCGGTCTGGCTTTTTTTGCCTACGCCCTAGGGCCCATGTACGGATATTTGATCGGAACAAGCACTCTCCTGGTCGCGATAATTACCAATCTGGGGTTTCGTAGCACCCATGAGAACGTCAAAGCGGTCTTTGCCGCTATCCTTGGACTGGTCTATGTCCCGGGGCTATTACACTACTTTTATCTAATTTATCTTTCAGAGTACGGCATCATACATGCAATAAACTTTCTATTAATAGTCTGGGGCTATGATACCGGAGCTTATCTGTTCGGCAAAACATTCGGAAGCAACAAGATTGCCCCCGAAGTGAGCCCTAACAAGACTTTAGAAGGGGTAGCAGGGGGGTTAATTGTCGCTTTCATTGGAGCGTCTATTTCAGCATTTATTTCGCCAGAGTGGGAACCCTACATCAGATGGCTACCTCACATAGGCATTCTTGCCGTGTTAGTTGGTTTTTCCACGCAGCTGGGTGATTTAACAGAATCGTGGTTGAAAAGAGTGGCCGGGGTGAAAGATTCGGGTCATTTATTTCCAGGACACGGCGGAGTACTGGATAGAATTGACGGACTTCTGTTTGCTTTACCCGTTTTCTATTTCTACTTTCACTACATGGTGGAGTTCGTCTGGTAAGACGATCGCTAATCTGAGGGAATGAGCATCCACCAAAATGGCCATTATGTATTGAAAGATCAGGACAAAATCGGTTTCCTTACATCCCGAGGAGGTGATGAAAATTAGCATAGAAGATCTTGCCGAAGGTTCAACTGAAACGGATACACCGATAGCCGTATGGTTAGACGATGAAACTAACGAGATAATTTTTCAGTATGGATATGCGAGTATCAGTATGCCGCTGGAGGACTTTCGAGACTTCCAATCCATCCTGGAAATCGCCGGGGAAAAATTAAAAAACTCTGGCTAGGAAACGCTTAGGTAGAAGTAGACTTTACCAACCTGCTAAAAAGGCTTATCATCTTACTGGTA
>JAGXLP010000078.1 GCA_018334615.1 Candidatus Bipolaricaulota bacterium | reverse complement strand
CGGTAGGGGTGAAAGAATTGGAGATAGAAAGTTCGCGGTCAGTGGAGACCACGCTGGATTACCCCGGTTAATTTTGATGTATCTCTATAATGTCGCCGTCCTCTAATTGATGGTCCTGAGCTACTTCCTGACCGTCGAATCTTCCCGAACCCCAGATCCTTATGTAATCCAGGTTCTCCACCATGTCTCTGTGGATGGACCTTACTCCCTCCAGAACGGTGCTATCCTTGTCCAGGAGATAGGGCTCTTCCAGGTCGGGTTCTTCACCGGGCTTTTTGGTATAAATTCTAATCTTTTGTAGCCCCCTGAAAACGGCCCGGGAGAACCTGGTTAAACTTTCCTCGTCCAGAATTGAAACTGCCATAGTCGGGAGACCGGAGTCTTTTTCCAGTTTTTCGGGCATCTTTTCCTCTTCGAGTTCGTCGCTTTTGGTGAGTATAATTTCACCCTTACGGTTAGTCCTTCCTATGGCGTCTCTCTGGAAGTTTGCCTCGGGATGGAATAGATGAATTCCTTCCTCCAGAAGGTGATCTTTTGTTCTGGTGAATTCAGCTATCGGGTCCCCGGTAGAGCCGTCTATCGTCACAAGAATCAGGTTTGCCTTCCTTATCAAGTTATAGACCCAGGTTTCAACGTATTCGTCCGAAATAGGTGGCGTATCTATCAACTGGATCTGAATATCTTCGTACTCCATCATGCCGATTGTAGGGCCTTGGGTTGCAAAGGGAAAGTCTGCGACTTTCGGGGATGCGTTGGTAGTGACGTCTACCAGGGCAGATTTCCCGGAGTTGGGAAAGCCGGTTATTACTACCTGTCCGGCTCCCTGAGGTTCTATTTGGTCGGGCGTCTTCGCTCTGGTGGGACCCTTTTTCTTTTTTGAGCTCTTCTTTAGGTTGGATATACGTTTCCGTATATCCGCTTCGATTTTGTCCGTTCCTTTGTGGTTAGGTAGAAGAGCAAGCATTTCCTTAAGGGCTTCGAGCTTCTCATCTTTCCCGCTTGCGTTACGGTATCTTTCTTCTGCCTCGATGTATTCAGGCGGTAAGTTAGCAGGCATTGAGTTCCACCTCGCCTTCCCGGTTTACCCAATCTTACTAATCAAGCTTACCTATCACAAATCAAACTACTTGAGGGGCTCTACAGTAGAGCCTGATTAACTGCTCGTGTTTTGATTTGCTAGATCCATCCGGCTCAACTATACTTGAATTGATTGTTTCGGGGCGTGTAAAGCCAGTTTATTAGCTATCTTGAAGTGGCCTGGTGCCAATTGGCTTAGTTTGGTCATCGGGACCTTAGGAATTGAGAACACAACTATCCCATGAGAGGGTGATAAATTGTCATCAAATTCTGAAAAAAGAAAAGTTGTAATCATTGGGGCCGGGCCGGGAGGATATGCCGCGGCCATACGGCTGGGCCAGTACGGGTTAAACCCGGTAGTTATCGAAAAGGCGGAGATCGGAGGAGTCTGTCTTAACTGGGGTTGTATACCGACGAAAGCTCTCTACAGTACGACTGAGCCCCTGGGGAACTTAGAATCCTGGCGTGGTCGAGGAATCGAGCTTGGCGATCCGTCCTTTGATCTGGAGAAGATAGTTAACCACCAGCTCGAAGTCGTAAACTCGTTGACTGCTGGTGTAGAAAAATTGATCGAATCGAACGGTGGAGAGATAGTAAGGGGCCGAGCACGACTATTTCCGGGACCGAAAGTTAGAGTTGAGAAGAACTCGGGTGGTGAGCTAGAGCTAAACCCCGATAACGTGATAGTGGCGACCGGTTCCGCCCCAATTGAACTCCCTGGCTTTTCGTTTGAGGAAGAAGGTGTTTGGAATTCCAAACAAGCAGTAAAGCCCGACGAGGTTCCGGGTAAGCTCGTGATATTGGGGGCTGGAGTTATCGGGTTAGAGATGGGAACAATATACAGCAGGCTCGGGAGCGAGGTTGAGATACTTGAGATGGAAGACGGCATCCTCCCCGGCATGGACCTGGGAAGGCGGTTTGAGTCTTTTCTGTCTCGAGAACTGAAAAAAGCTGGGATAAAGGTTCATACAGAAACGAAAGCAGTAGAGCACAGGGAGGAATCGGGGGAAAACCTCGTGGTCGGTGAAAAAGACGGTGAAGCCAAGGAATATCCAGCCGATAAAACACTTGTAGCCGTCGGTCGTTCGCCTGTCCTGGACGTCTTGGCAGAGGATCTGGATCTGGGGACGGATGATAAACAATATATTCCGACTGACGAGTCCTGTCGGACCCAGAAAGAAGGAGTTTTCGCTATTGGCGACGTTGCCGGACCTCCTTTGTTAGCCCACAAGGCGTTACGGCAGGGTCTGATTGCGGCTGCGGCTATAGCGGGCGAAGATATTCGCGGATACAAGTACGTTCCATCAGTAGTTTTTAGTGACCCGGAATACGCAGAAGTAGGTTTATCCGAGAGTAAAGCAAAACAAGAGGGCTATAGCCCCGTTGTCGGTAGTTTTCCATTTCGAGCTTCGGGGAAGGCACTGGCAATGGATGCGACCGAAGGAATGGTACAATTGGTAGTTGACGAAGATTCAGATCGGGTTCTTGGAGGGGCAGTCCTGGGACACAATGCTTCGGACCTAATTTCTGAGATAGGGCTAGCGGCCGAGTCAGGGCTGACCGCTCGGGAGATCGCGGCAACGATTCATGCGCATCCGACTCTATCCGAGGCGGTGATGGAGGCGGCCGAGAACGTCGACGGAAAAGCCATACATACGAGTAACAGGTAGCGTTTACCCGCTAAAAGGTTTAATAACGGGAGGTTGGTTACAGTGAAGTCATTGATGATAATTGCTGATGGCCTCGGTGGGAGGCCCGGGGATGTTGACGGTCGTACTTGCCTCCAGGTCGCAGAGACGCCGGAGATTGACGATCTACTTTCCAGAAGAGGATCAGCTGGCCTGATGGATCCAATAAAGCCGGGAATCAGGCCGGGAAGCGATACGGCACATCTGTCGCTGTTCGGTTATGATCCCTACGAGTACTATACAGGTCGAGGGGTTTTCGAAGCTGCCGGAATTGGAATGGAAGTGACAGAAAACGATGTCTGTTTTAGGACGAACTTTGCTACCTTAGACTCGGACGGGAAAATCTCCGACAGGCGAGCCGGGAGGATCTCAGAGGGGCAGGATGAACTTGAGAAAGCACTTTCTGATTTAAAGTCGAAGAAATATCCCGAAGTTGAAGTTAGGTTCAAGAGAAGTACGGAGCACCGAGGAGCCCTTTGTTTTGCCGGACCGGATCTCGGCGGTAACGTAACTCCAACCGATCCGCACGAACTTGGAATAAGAATGCCGAAGGCAAAAGGCAGGGATGAAAAATCGGAGAGAACTGCCGATATTCTAAATGAGGTTACCGATGAGGCAAGTGAGATACTCCAAAACCATCCATTGAATATGGAAAGAAAAGAAATGGGCAAGCTCCCCGCTAACGCCATAATGGCCAGAGGAGCGGCTACTTATCCGGATCTACCTTTGGTGAAAGAACGTTATGGTATATCCGCTTCCGTGGTCGCGGCTGGAGCGCTCTATATCGGTGTTGCCAGGATAATCGGGATGGAATTTAAACAAGCAGAAGGAGCAACCGGGACCGTAGATTCCAATATTCTCAATAAAGTGAAGCTTGCTCTGAAGCAACTGGAGAAAGGCCAAGACCTTGTATTTCTCCACTTTAAGGGGACCGACAATGCTTCTCACGACCACGACGCCGAAGGAAAAATAAATTTCATCGAGAAAATCGACCGTACCTTTGGCTGGTTGAATGATAACGTCGACTGGGACCGAACCCATCTCTCTTTTGCCGGAGATCATACTACACCGATAAAGTACGGTGGGCACGTGGCAGACCCCGTACCTGCCATGTTAGCCGGCCCGAATGTAAGGAAGGATCGGGTCGAGGTTTTTGACGAGTTTTCCTGCGCGAATGGGGGTCTTGGCCGATTTAGCGGAAACCTCTTGCCGATAACCCTGGGATATAGCAACCAGTTAAAGAAGTTTGGTGCTTAATTATTTTTACGGGACTTTGGGAGGGGAGCAAGAACCAGGACGCACCCCCTTCCCTATTTAGAGAAGGCAAAAATTGTCTGGAATAACAGAAAACCAGCGAAGGGTAATCCGGGGACAATTAGGAAGAGAACCAAGATGTTTGCTAGAGGTTTCGGCAGAGTGTCGTTACGGTTATCCGGTTGTCCTGAAAACTGCTCCTCTGATTGTCCACGATAATAACGAGTTTGAAGTTTTTCCTACCCTATACTGGCTTAGCTGCCCCAGGAGAAAGGAAAAAGTTTCCAGGATAGAGGCAAGAGGCTACATTGAGGAGTTAGAAGCGGAGCTCGCTTCCAACCCGGAACTGAAAAAACAGTACCTGAAGAATGAAAAAAACTATTTAGAAGAACAGAGTAAATTATTAACCAAAAAAGAAATAGAATTCCTTGAGAAAAAAGGTGCTCGAGAGGCTTTGACCAGGGGAATAGGTGGAATCGAAAGCGACAAGCATATCAAGTGCCTTCACCTTCATCTTGCCCATGAAATTGCAGATGAAAATGTCCTTGGCGGGACGCTTCAGGGAAGGTTCAAATTCACGGATTGTCCACCCGATAACGTTCGGTGTGAGGAGTTTATTTAGAACGGGAAAATTAGCTTAGGTTGACTCGTTTGTATTCGGCCAGTCCCTTTTCCAGCAGGTTTGAGACCCGGACCAGTTCTCTCCTGTTCAGTACGTAGCTAATCCTTACCTGGTCTACTCCTTTGCCCTGTGTCTGGTAAAAACCTTCTCCGGGGGCCAACATGACTGTTTCTCCGTCGTCTCTGAAATCCGTAAGCATCCATCGGACGAAATCTTCGGCATTGTCAACCGGGAGACTTACCATTAGATAAAAAGCACCTTGAGGTTCTCCGTATTTGAGCCCGTCAATTTGTTTGAGTTCTTCTATAAGAGTGTCCCTTCTTTTTTCGTAACGGTTTATCATTTTCTCGATAGCTGAGGGATACGAAGATGAATTCAGATAATTCGTCAGGCCAAGCTGGCCCATGGTTGGAGGTGATAGTCTTGATTGGCCCAATCGAAGGGCGGCTTTCATGACCCCCTCGTTCCTGGACGCCAGGGTACCGATCCTCGCACCGCATCCGCTCAGTCTCTTAGATATGCTGTCGATCATTATAGTTCTGTCTTCCAGACCTTCCAGGTTGAGCGCACTTATAGCTTTGTTAGGACCGTAGACGAATTCTCGATATACCTCGTCGGATATGAGAAATAGGTTGTTCTCCTGTACCAGCTCGCTCACACGGCTCAATTCTTTTTCTGTATAGACCCTTCCGGTGGGGTTGCTGGGATTTGTTAACAAAATGGCGTTAGTGTCGTTTGTAATTAAAGTTTCGATATCGCTTTTTTCCGGGAGTCTGAAGTCGTCCTCCCTCTGTGTTGGAATTGGGACGATTCTAACGCCGGTCATTTGAGCAAAGCCTCGATAATTTGTGTAAAACGGTTCGGGAATCAGAATTTCTTCCCCAGGTTCTAACGACGTGTAGAACGCGAATAGGCCGGCCTCACTTCCACCTGTCGTGACCATTAACTCATTTATTTTGAGTTCAATCCCGGTATCCCTGTAGTAGCGAATCAATGCTTCCAGAGTTTCTTTTTTTCCTTTTGACGGGCTATAACTAAGCACCTCTACTTGTGATTGGGTTATGCCTTCCATGAATTCCCTGGGAGTTGGAATGTCGGGCTGGCCAATATTTACATGATATACCTTAGCCCCTCCCTCCCGAGCCTGTTCGGCCAGGGGATTGAGTTTTCTTATTGGTGATTCGGGAAAATTTAGCCCTCGGTCTGACACTCTTTTTTTAGACGTCATTTTGTCACCCCTTAGATTCGATCTGAATATTTTATAATT
>JAGXLP010000077.1 GCA_018334615.1 Candidatus Bipolaricaulota bacterium | reverse complement strand
TCCGCCAGAAAGCTTTCAACCAACTCTGAATTGGGAAACGCGGAGGTAGCTCCGTAGTCCGTAGTTGTTAGAGCACCAGTAGCGTTGCCAAACCTTACTGCAGGGAGTAATTCTCGAGAGTCGAGCTCTGAGAGATTTTCGGTGTTTTTCAATAAAGTGTGGAGAAATCCGGCCATAAATCCATCTCCGGCTCCGGTAGTATCTTTTACTTCGACTTTGTAACTATCCAACTTTTCGAGCGTACCTTTATAGTAAAACAGACAACCCTCTTCCCCGAGGGTTACTATGACGGGATCAGGGCCAAGGTCGGCCAGTTCGGCTGTTCCGACCCCCAGGTCATCGCTCCCGGTCAGAAAGGAGACTTCCTCTTTGCTAAGCTTTAAAATATCGACCTTTTTGAGCAGGGATCTAACTAACTTCTTAAGCACTGAGTGGCTACTCCATAGGTTAAACCGGATGTTCGGGTCCATAGTGACTTTCAATCCGTTTTTTCGAGCAACTTCGATAGCTTTCTCTGTTGCTTCTTTTGATTCTTTCTTGGTTAAGGATAATGACCCAAAGTGAAATACCCTGGCGTCTTTGAACGCTTGTTCTCTGATTTCTTCTGGCTTGAGAAGTTCATCTGCACCTGGATTTCGATAGAAGGCAAAGTCGCGGTCCCCTACCTCAGTAAGAGATACAAACGCCAGCGTAGTATTCGCTCGACCAGTTCTATAAAGCTGATCCACGTTTACCCCTGCTTCTACAAATCGGTCCTTCAAAAAATCGCCGAAACTGTCCTGGCCCACTTTGCCAACAAAACCAACATCACTTCCCAGCTTTGACATTCCCATTGCCACATTGGCAGGGGCCCCACCGAAGCGTTTGTAAAACCCGGGGACCTCGGCGAGAGGTAAACCGGATTCTGTGGGGACGAAATCGACCAAAGCCTCTCCTAAAATTATGGTTTCTGGCATAGAGAAAATAATAAGCTAGATAAAAGTGTTTTCCATTCCGGAAGAGAAGACAGACTTATATTATTAGCCAGCCGACCTCAAGCTTTGATCCAATCCCATATATTCCTGTATAAGGCCGAAATACCGCCGGGATAGAAGATCATTACACCTATCAGAACCAGTCCATAGATAATTAACCGTATTTCCATTAGCGGCTGAAGGTAGGTAAGCACGGGAATAAAAACGAAGGCGGCCACGAGTGGGCCCCAGATACTTCCCCTTCCCCCGACGTAGGCAAGTGCCATGATTTCGACAGTTTGACTCGTCTGCATTACGTCGGGAGTTAGAATACCTATGTAATGAGCATAGAATCCTCCGAGCAAACCCGCAATCGCAGTTGAAATCGTGAAGTTCAAGACCCTGTACCAGGTCGGATTAACTCCGGAAGCTTTAGCCGCTTCCTCGTCCTGGCCTATGGCTTTGAAGAACAGACCAACCCTCGAGTTGGCGATCGCCAGTAGAGCAAAGAAGCTACAGACGGCCATCACAAGCACTACGTAAAAATATGGTCCCCGGTTCATCGTATCAAAAAACATCGGGCTCATAAGCCCTAAAGGTCCCCGGGTAAAGCTGGTCCAGTTTGTGACGATTGACATCAAGCCCAACCCGGTAAACCAGGCCATAACGGCAGCAAATATCCCGTGTAGCCGAAGTGTTAGCAAACCAACCATAAAGCCCAGTATAGCTGAGAAAAATAGGCCGGCAAATATTCCGATCCACGGGGAAATCCCGAGCTTCGCGGCAAGCAGGGCCGACGTGTATCCACCGGCCCCCCAGAACGCGGCAAACCCGAAGTTAACTACGTTGATGAAACCCACGGTAAAGTCGAACGCCATTGCCAGAGTACCGAACAGCAGGGCAGAGATCAGTAGCTGAAATATAAACTGATCCGAGATAAACAGGGGCACGAATGCCATAATGATAAGCAGGACCAATCCTGGGTTTACAAACTTAGAGGACTTAATCTGTTCCATATAACGAGTCAAGGTTATCTCTCCCACACACCTTTCACGTCCGAACCAAACAACCCGCGAGGCTTGAATAGCAAGATTATTATGATCAGTCCGAGACTAAAGAGCCTCTGCCATCCCGATCCGACGCTATAAGCGGAGAACGTCTCTATTAAGCTTATGATCAGTGCTCCAACGGGAATCGCGGCTATATTCCCAAGTCCGACCAGAATTACCACGAACCAGGAAGAAAACAGAGGCATTAGCCCCATAGTCGGATAGGCGGGGTTTAAAGATAACAACGAAGCGCCGGCAATGCTTGCAAGCATGGAGGATAGAGCAAAGGTGAGAGTGTGGATGTTATTCAGATCTATGCCAACTACTTTGGCTCCGGTTTCATTCTGAGCCGTTGCCCTGATGGCCTTGCCAATAGTCGTCTTTTGCAGAAACAACCAGAAAGCCAGGATAACTACCGCAGCTATCGCCACCCCCACCAATCTATCTACAGATATCGATATTCCCGCGACTTCTAGTCCACCCTGCCAGTAACTATCTATTCCACGATATTTTGTTCCAGCAATTGCCTGTATGACATTCTTTAGTAACAGAGAAAGCCCCACGGTTACCAGGAAGGTGTTCATAATCCAGATTTTCCGTCGCTTGGAACGCTGTCTCAGGGGATAAAAAAAGCTCTTTTCGATCATCGCCCCTATAATGAAGCCTCCTATCGCCGCAAGCAGTATTGCTACCAAGGGGGGGAGGTTCAATCCGGCAAAGCAGAAAACTGCTATGTAAGCGCCGATCATGTACAGCTCACCGTGGGCGAAATTGGGGACATTCATGACGCCAAAGATCAAAGAAAGGCCCGTAGCGGTTAAAGTATAAAGACCCGCTCGGACGATCGCAGAAAGCAGAAGACTAGCCAGTGACTGTCCTGATATCATATTACTCCTCTTACAGCCAATCCTTTATTACTTCTTTCACGTCCTCAAATTCTTCTCTGGGACCCTGTGTCTTGTTTTTACCAAGCTCGAGTGCGTATATGTAATCCGAAACCTCTATCGCCTTGCGAATATTTTGATCAACCAGAAGAATCGTCCTCTGTTCGTCACTCAAACTTATCAACCGATCGTACATAGCTCCCGCTAAATTTGGGGCCAGGCCGGCCGTCGGCTCGTCCACGAGAAGCATCTCTGGATTGCTCATTAAAGCCCTTCCCAGATCCACCATACGTTGCTGCCCTCCGGACAAATTTCCGGCTGACTGGTCTGCCTTCTCCCTCAAGATAGGAAAGCGCTCGTAATTTTCCTCAATTCTCTCCTGGACGAGTTCCTTGTCACCCCTTATCGTCCATCCACCGAGTTGAAGATTTTCCTTCACCGACATCCTATGAAACAGGGTAAGCTCCTGAGGGAGGTAAACCAGACCTTTACTAATTGCTTTGTGGGGTTCGATTCCACTTATTGAATCACCTTTGAACGTTATTTCGCCCGAACTTGGAGTCAAAAAACCGCAGATCGTTTTCAACAGGGTTGACTTTCCGACCCCGTTTGGACCCAAAACTGCGGTAATGTCTTCTCTTTCGGCTTCGAGACTGACCCCCTGGAGGATATTGATGTCCTCGTAGTAACCGACAACCAGGTTCTCTACTTTTAACAAATCAATCACCCAGATAAGCTTCGAGCACTGCTTCGTCTTCCCTCACCCTGTCAGGAGAGCCTTCTATCAATTTTTTTCCTTGATCAAAGACGATCACTCTCTCGCAAAGTTTAAAGATAGATTCCATATCGTGACTGATAATCAAGAACGTCTTGCCAGCCTCGTAAAGGTCGTCGATATGATCGTGGAGGTCGCCCCGCAATTCCGGATGAACACCGGCAAACGGTTCGTCCAGGACGATTATATCCGGATCCAACATTAGAACTCTGCCCAACTCCAACAACTTCTGCTGGCCTCCCGAGAGGTTGACTGAAAGTTCGTCCTCAAGGTGATCAATCAAAAGGAAATCCATAATTTCGGCTGCTTTTTTTTCAACTTCTTTCCGGTTAGAGGTTTTCACGGCGAGGGCGGGTACCAGCAAATTTTCCAGCACCGATAGCTGTTCAAACCCTCGAGTTATCTGAAAAGTCCTACCCAGGCCCCGGGCGGCGATCTTATGGGAAGGCAAGCCGGTGATATCCCTGTCACCTAACCTGATTGTCCCACCGGTAGGAGGAAAGAGCCCGGTGATGACGTTCACAAATGTCGTCTTACCCGCTCCATTGGGGCCTATTAATCCTGATAAATTCCCTTCCTCTATGGTAACCGTAACGCCGTCAAGAGCCTTGACCCCGCCGAAATGCTTCTTTAATTCTTCTACGTAAAGGTTAATCTCGATACCTCCAGCTTAAAAGAAAACGGAGGGAGGACCATTCATCCTCCCTCCGTTTTCGAGGTGAGATCTATTCTTCCATGTAAGGTGGAATTTTGAAGTCACCTTCGGCCCAGTCCTGGGGCCAAATCACAGTCCCTTCTCCTCCGTGATACTGGATAACCGGGTAAATGTAATAATCCTTGGCGACCTTCGGGTCAGGTACTGTGTCCGGAGTATACTTGTATTCCTTCATCAGTATTCCTTCCGTAAAAGTCAGATCACCGGTCCGGACCAAATAATGGTTGACCTTCTGAATATTTTCCGAATTTATCTCCCCATATAGCTGATAGGTTTTTCGCAGAATTTTTATCAGATAGTTTGCACCGTCGTAAGCGAGTCCGGAGGAAGAAGCACTTGGCTCTGCGTCCCATTCTTCAATGAACCTTTTTCTGAACTGCTTCGCCTCTTCACTTGCCCATTGAGGAATCTGGTCGAGCACGTAATCGGAAGCATCACCCGCAAGATCGTACCATTCTCCCATCCAGCCCAGTCCATCAGCTATTACAAGGCTCTTCAGCCCGACTTCTCGTGCCTGCTTAACGAGAGCTGCGAAAGAGGCGGGAACGGTTGAAGTGCCTGCAATTATGGAAACTTTTTTGTCTTTCCATTTCTGGATCAGGGGGAAGAATTTCGTCTTCTTCATCTCGAAGTAGTCTTTTGATACTATATTCCAGCCAGCCTCTTCGAATTGCTTGGCTATGGAATCTCCAAAACTCCTCCCCCAATCAGTGTTTTCACCATAAATAGCTACGTTCTTGGTTTCCGGGTCCCATTCACCGGCTTCAACTGCTTCGGTAAGAGTTGTGACGTAAGCTATGGAGAGCTTCTTCGGGGTGGGCCAGAATTTACCACTATCGTAGTATTGGTATTTTTCGGGGCTTTCGTGATATTTGTCAAGTATAACCTGGGTGGCGGCTCCACCAAAGAAATGTGGAATCTCGTATTTTGCCGCCATATCCATAAGGGCAACGGATACGGAACTATGCCAGTTAAAGGTGGTGACATCCACCCCTTTTCTGGTCACTGCCTGGGTGTAATTTCTTGTAGCCTTCTCGGGCTGTGACTCCGAATCTATCTTAACCAGCTTAACTTTGTAGTCCCCGATCGTGTTATCTATCTCGTTGAAAGCCATGTTGTAAGAGCGCCAGATTTCGCTACCAACTCTGGCATTTGGTCCCGTAAAAGGTCCAATGACCCCCACCGTAACTTTCTCCTGGGCAACGGCCATTTCACTGAACAATCCCCCGAAAGCCATGGTTAAAACTAGCAAAAAGATTAAACCGGAAAGTTGAAATTTATTCTTTATCAAGGGATACACCTCCTATATTAACTATATTTAAAGGTGCGAAAATCCGCTAAGTTAAATTTCCCTTTCACTTACCACCTCCACCCCCTGCCGATCAGGGCAGAATTTGTTTAACGTAAAATATCGGTCCTATACTATTATTATATCGCTCTCTTCCTTGTCTTCAAATTTTCAAATAATGGGTTTTTCTGCGATACGTTCATCCTGTTTGGGGTAGGTCGGGGGGGAATGATCTTCTAAAATCA
>JAGXLP010000006.1 GCA_018334615.1 Candidatus Bipolaricaulota bacterium | reverse complement strand
TAAACGAAGAGATTTTTAATGACGTGCTGGACTGGGCAATTTCCAAGGGTTACTTGAAAGAAAAAATCTCCTTTAAACGAGCCTACGACGGTTCTTCGGCTATATTCGCTGAGGAATCCAGATGATAGAGATCTCGAATCTTGCGGTCGAGTACGAATCTGGAGAAACCGGTGAAAAGGTTATTGCCGGGCTAAGTCTCAACCTGGACAGGGGAGACAGTCTTGGAATAATTGGGCCCAATGGGTGTGGAAAAACCACACTCCTACACACTATAGCGGGCTTACATAGTAACTATTCCGGATCGTTGAAGTTAAACACAACCGAAGAAAAGATCGCTCTTATACTTCAGGACATTGGCCTCCTACCCTGGAAGACGATATGGAAAAACGCGACCCTGGGTCTGGATCTAGGTTTGCAGGGGGATGAAGGCGGGGTTGAGGACTTACTTCGGGAACTCGACCTCTATTCCTACAAAGACAGCTTTCCATCTCAACTTTCCGGAGGTCAAAAGAGAAAACTCGGACTTGCTCGAGCTCTTGCCGTCGACCCAGAAATACTGTTGATGGACGAGCCTTTTGTTTCTCTCGACGAGTTCACCAGAGAAAGCTTGCAGGACAAGGTGCTAAAACTCTGGCAGGGTCGGGATCTAACGATGCTCCTTGTCACCCACGATATTGAGGAAGTTGCATTCATCGGAAGGAAGATTGCTATTCTATCCCAAGCTCCAGCTAGCGTAAAAAACTATATAGAAAACGAAAACATGGGAACCATCGAATTTCGTCGTAGCGAGGAATTCTATCGAGTGGTCAAAAGAATCAGGCAGGAGCTACCGTGAGAAATGATCTGATTCGTTACGGAATAAGTTTTACAATAATGTTACTTCTCTGGTGGCTAGCAAGTATTACCGTAGATTTTATCCTTTCCGGCCCTCAAAGCTCAATCCTTCCCAACCCGGTAAGTGCTTTTTCTACCCTTTTCAGCCACTGGGGGATAATCTGGCCAAACTTCGTTCGAAGTGCCTCGCGACTTGTTATTTCCCTGGTAGCTGCCATTTTCGTAGGGGCAACCGTAGGTCTGGTAGTAGGGTTCGAGGAAAAGGTAAGTCGGTTCGTTTCGCCAATACTTTACCTTGTTTATCCGGTTCCCAAAATTGTATTTCTACCCGTAATTCTCATATTGTTTGGGCTGGGAGATCTTTCAAGAATCATATTCATATTTTTAGTAGCCGTTTTTCAGGTTACGATAAGTGCGCGGGATGCAGCCAAGAACATCTCCCCTCAGTGGGTCAAGGCAGTAAGGAGTTCCGGAGGAAGCAAACTCCAAATTTATCGTCACGTAGTAATTCCCGGTACACTCCCAAGCGTATTGAGCAGCGCTCGTATAAGTATTGGTTTAGGGATCGCTGCTTTATATCTCGCCGAATTGTCTTACACTAATCAGGGGTTAGGGTCCTATATAGAAAATTCCTGGAAAGTGTTTGCTTACTCCGATGTTTTTGCGGGCATACTTGCTTTCGCAACGCTGGGCCTGGGTTTATACCTGGTAATAGAAATTCTGGAAAGAACTTTATGCAGATGGAATTATATCGACCAGAGTTAAAGGACTAACAAGATGCAAAAAATGGACCTAAAGAACACAAAACTCCTTCTTTACAAAGGCAAACAAACCAAAAAGGTTGAACAAGCCCGGAAGACAATAAAAAACTGGGCCCGAGAAAATGAGATATCACTTCGAGACGTCTCCAACCAGAAGGATATACAACGGACGTTAACTGAAGAAGGGAAAGAGACTATACTTCTCAGCCTTGGCGGGGATGGAACTTTCCTCAGGGCTTCAGACATGATCGCACCTTACCTCGTGCCAATTTTGGGAATTAATCTGGGGAAACTTGGCTTCCTTTCGGGATTGAATTTCTCAGAGCTGGAAAACGGCCTCAATTCGATGCTGGAAAATGGATTTTCAATTAATAATCTGACCCGCCTCAGGTGCCGCGTAGAACCAGAAAACTCGTTAGAGAGCTTGAGTTTCACCGCACTAAACGAGGTCGTGATTTCCCGGGGTGAGTTCACAGGGTTAGCTGAAGTCGAACTCTTTCTCGATTCAAAAAAAGTGGCCACTTATCCCGGAGATGGCCTTATAGTCTCAACGCCAACCGGTTCAACTGCATACTCACTATCGTGCGGAGGACCACTCATTACCAGAAACACCTCCGCATTTAGCATTACGCCTCTCAACGTTCATAAACTGGGCCTCAGGCCGATTATCTGCTCGGATAGCACTGAAATTAGAATTAAAACCAACTCAAACGTTTCTATAGAAGTAGACGGCAAGGGAGTAGGAAGCTTGGAGAAGGGGAAATACGTGGATATCGACAAATCCGAAACCTCCACTTTAATGGTGCTTCCGGAGGACCAAAGTAACTTCTTCGAAACCGTAAGAAACAAGCTAAATTGGGACAAAGATAGAGGGACGGGCTGCTAAATTTACCCTACTTCGCAGGCTAATTCTCTCATTGTTGTTGACTTGCCCGCTCCGTCTAGTTATTATGAGTTACATGAACTGGATTACAGCCCTCGCCGTTACCATTATTATTTACGGAGTCTGGTATTTAAAAAATCCAGCTAAAGCAACCTCAACCCTTGCGGATACATATCTTCTCCTATCGACTGTCCCGTCTGCTGAGATCAACCGCCAATCGAGTTTGCCCCCTGAAAACGAGTTAGTTGGTCTTGACATATTAGCTCGAAAAAGTAGGGTTATCCGTAAGACTTGTTCGACGGGGCATTGTTGTAGTGCTCAGGTAAGAAATCGAGCTAAGAGGTTCGAAAATGGATATTGAGTTAATTCTCTCCACCTTAATATTTCTCGGTACCTACGTGGCAATCCTAACCAATAAGGTGGAAAGGTCCCTCGCTGCCCTGACAGGAGCAGTTTTAATGGTCGTGGTTGGTCTCTATTTCGGTTTTTATACTGAAAAGGAAGTAATTACCCAGGCGATCGACTGGAACACGATCGGCCTTTTGTTAGGAATGATGATGGTTGTTGGAGTGCTCAAGGACTCAGGACTGTTTGAGACACTCGCCATCTGGGCGGCCAAATTGGCGAGAGGCGACTACTTTAGAATGATCCTCCTTTTCGGCTTCCTGACCGCAATCCTATCTACCACAATCGACAACGTCACGACGATATTGCTCGTGGCTCCCATTTCCATGTCTATCAGCTCGGTACTGGGGGTCGACCCGAAGCCGATACTACTTACTCAAGGGCTTTTTTCAAATATTGGAGGCGTAGCAACTTTGGTGGGTGATCCACCCAACATAATGATTTCGGGTGCAGGAGGTTTCCACTACATGGACTACATCTACAACCTCGCTCCCACGGTAGTTATTTGTACGTTGGTAGCGGTAATTATCTTCAAAATAGCTTTTTCCGGGAAAGCTGAGGAAGAAAATCAGAAGATTAACGAAGAAGCACTTAAAGGTATAATGGAGAGGAAAGCGACAGAGGAAGTGGCCAACTGGCCTCTATTAAAGAAGGGGCTGTTTGGCCTCAGTTTTATCATTACTTTGTTTGTGCTCCATAGCTTAGTTTCAATTACTCCGGCCTTGGTAGCTCTCACAGGAGCTACTCTGATACTGATAATGACCAGGCCCAATATGGACGAACTGCTGGAACGGGTAGAGTGGAGTACTTTACTTTTTTTTGCTGGCCTTTTCGTGGTAGTTCATGGAGTAGTAGAAACCGGTCTTCTGACCAAAATAGCTCAAGGCGTCCTCCACTTAACAAGCGGAAGTCTCTTATTTTCAGCAATTGCTATACTATTTCTAACCGCCATAGGCTCCGGGATGGTTGACAATATTCCCTTTACGGCTGCCATGCTTCCAATCGTTAGCACCCTCTCTGCAAAACTTACCGGAAGCCCAAACATCCTTTGGTGGGCACTGGCGTTTGGGGCGGGATTTGGAGGGAATGCCACCTATATTGGATCCTCCGCAAACGTAATGATCGTAAAGATTAGCGAGGATCATGAGGAACCGATCTCTATGAAATATTGGTTAAAATACGGGACATTGACCACCTTAATTACCACACTTATCGCGGGACTGATCATTGCGATACAGATTCTGACCCCGATAGACCTATCTTTATTTCCCACCTAACTTTCTCCCTGTAACCTTCTGCTCCCTGCACCATAGTAGGCGGAGGCTTTTTACAAAGAACCCTTGGAGCCTAAATTTCTCTTTAATATCACGTAAAAACCGAACGGGTATAAGGGCAAGCAAATAGAACATATCTAATTACCCGGAAAAGTAGGTTAACAAACCCTGTATTATCCCTTTAGCCACCAAATCTTGATACGCGGGACTGGTTAACTTTTCCCTTTCAGCCGGAGATGTAAGAAAACCTACCTCAATAAGTGCAGCGGGTAATGAGCTATGTCTTGTATAGAGACGCTGCTGCCTAATCCCTCGATCACGAGCCCCGGTAGTTTCTACAACCGATTGTTGAATTGATTCGGCCATAATCCAGCTCGAGCTACCCCTGTCCCGGGTCCAATCTAAGATAGTTTCAACACCTGTAACATTTGGGTCTCGAAAGGAATTTGCCTGGATAGATATATAGCCGTCACTTCCGTGTTGTTTGGCTATTTCCAGCCGATCCGGCAAAGATATGTAGTCATCGGACAAACGGGTAAAAACAAAATCCAGAGCAGGATATCTTTTACCCAATTCTTCCACTCTCTTTGCAATTAGCAGATTTACACTTTTTTCAGATACTCCCGATATGACAGCACCTGGATCAAACCCACCATGTCCCGGATCGATAGTTATTGTTACGGATGCTGCCGGAACTGATCTACCCGGAGTATTGCCGGGAATCACGATTAGCACCAGAACCAAAAGACAAAGTAGTCCGGATTTTATTGTTTTAGGTAACATTTTTTAAATTATACAATAACTACCGCCTTAATCACGGACAACCGTAAAAGGAAATAGTCCCATTTGGCGTATTATCAAAAGTATCAACTTACCCGAAATTTAGTTTTCTCAAGTTATGTAAAAAATAAGGGAAAAGGATTCCGCTAATCGGTTAAAAAACTAGCTTCAAGGCGAGACCCCTAAACTTCCGGGAGTATAAAATATTTTCTTTATAAAGAAGGGCTACAGGACCCGGTAATCCACGGAATTCATCAATCAAGCTGTCAATGAAGAAGTATTTCAGGATTCACGGGGTCAAATTTCTGTACCGGGGGCCCTGTAAAACACACAGGGAAACAGAGAGTCCCCTTGCCTATTTTCACGACTGGATTTACGTAGCTTAATCGTTTAAAATATTTTAGATTCTTAGACTGTAACCTTAATCAGACCTTTATCCTTTTCCAACTTTCTTTTTGGAGTACAAAAATGGCGAACAAGAAAGTATTTATAGAGACTTGGGGTTGTCAACTAAACTATCACAGGTCAGAAAAGATAGCCGGAACTCTAAGCGATAACGAGTATAATATAGTGGATAATCCAGGTGAAGCGGATTTGATAATATTTAACACCTGTGCCGTTAGAGGGAAGTCAGAAGAGAAAGTCCTGGGAAGGATTGGCCAAATAAAAGGCGAACGGAGGGAAGATAGTGTCCTGGGGGTAGGAGGCTGCATGGCCCAGCATCTGGGACCAGATCTCTTTAAAATTTCCGACGGAATCGACTTCATATTTGGGACCTCGAATATATCAGAGATAATTGAACTGGCGGACAAAGCTAAGAAGGAGGCTAATGTTCACTCTATCCCCGACCCGGACGGTTTCGAGGAACTGCCGGCGTTAAGGAATCAGGATCACTTCGCCTGGGTGACAATAGCCGAAGGGTGCTCAAATGCCTGTTCCTATTGTATAGTTCCCCAGGTTCGAGGGCCCCTCAGAAGCAGACCTCCAAAACAAATCCTCGAGGAAATTGAGCATTTGGTCCAGGAAAACTACAAAGAAATCCAGCTTCTGGGGCAAAACGTCAATGCATTCGGTCAAGATATCGACGAAGAGGACATAGATTTTGCCTGGTTGTTGAAAAAGGGGGCGGAAATGGGTGTTCCCAGGATAAGTTTCACTACTCCTCACCCGGGAGATTTAAAGGTCAAAACGTTAACCGTTATGAGGGAACATCCAAACATCGTCCGTCACATTCACTTGCCTCTCCAGTCAGGGTCAAATAGAGTTCTCCAAATTATGAACAGGGGCTACACAAGAGAGGAATACCTGGAGAAAATAGAACAAGCTCGGAGCATAGATCCACAGGTTAACATTACAACGGATATCATTGTGGGACACCCAGGTGAAACGGAGAAAGATTTCCAGAAAACTTTGGATCTTATGAAACGGGTAAATTTCGGTTCAATCTACGTGGCTCAATTTTCTCCTCGGCCCGATACGCTGAGTGCCTCTATGGACGATCACGTTCCCGAGGAAGAAAAGAAAAAAAGATTACAACTAGTCCTTGATAAACAAAAGAAATATTCAAGGACAGTTGGATCGGGCTTTAACGATGGATCTACAGAAGTGCTCGTTGAGGGGATGGCGAGAGAAGACGGAAAGGTCTATGGAAAGAACGAGTTCGGTAAAACCGTTACCTTCGATGGTAATAAATCGATGATCGGTCAATTCAAGAGAGTCAAGTATCCTGCTCCAGAGGGCAAGACATGCAAGGCAGACATTTAAATATAAGATTGAAGTTTAAGGAGCGGGAAATACCTGGCGTAGGGGAATTTCCTGAGAGGTTGTCGACAGTTCTTGATAGTGCTCGAGACCGCGGTCACAGCGGGCACGATATCAGCAAACACCGGGGAGGATAAATATGATACTAACAGTTACGTTAAATCCGGCTTATGATTTAATCTACTGGGTAAAAGAAATAGAACAAAGAGGGGAAACACAGCTTTCGCGCGCCCACCGAACCCATGCAAGTGCTGGAGGTAAAGGAATCAACGTATCAATCTATCTGGCCAGCGTAGGTATAGAAAACGTCGCCATGGGGCTGATCGGCGGTCATACTGGCCGAACGATAAAACGTTCCCTAAGAGATGAAGGAATAATTACCAACTTAACATGGATCGATGAAGAAACCAGAAGTAACGTGGCAATATTAAAAAAAGGCCAGGAAGACAACCCGATCGAAGTAAACAGCAAAGGTCCTGAGATTCCAAAGCGAGCTGTAGATCAGTTCCTTGAACAGTATGATACCATGCTTCACCGTGTTTCTTGCGTCGTATTATCCGGGAGTCTTCCTCCGGGAGTTCCGCAAGAGATGTACCAAAAGTTAGTTAAAATGGCAAAAGACAGGAACATAAGAACGATCGTAAACACGGGGGGCAAGTACGTGGGCCCAGCAGCAAAAGCCGGTCCCTTCCTAATAAAACCGGATATACGAGAAAGGAAAGAAGTAATGGGAGAGAAGTTAACCGACAGCCAGTCCATTATTGACGTGGGGAACAAGATTCTTGATTTTGGAACCCAACACGTCTTACTTTCCCACGGTCTAACCGGCGATATACTGGTAAGCCAGGACAAGAACTGGAATTTAGAAGCTAATAGAGAACAACTGGAAATTAAAAATCGGGTAGGTGCGGGTGATTGCCTGATTGGTGGAATTGTCCACCAACTAGAGGAAGGTAAATCGGTCCCGGAAGCAGTAAAGTACGGTTTGGCAGCTGGAATGGCTAGCGTTCAGGTATACCACAAAATTTCTCGGGATGTCTCTCTGGTACAAGCTCAACTCAACCAGATATCCTTGAAAGAAATGGAGGAAGGTTCATATGAAAGTTAAGGATATAATGACAAAAGACCTGACAGCTGTGCGAGAAAATCAAACCCTGAAGGCACTCATTTTCTTGCTGGAAAGCAGCGAACTGTCCGGCGTCCCCGTGATCGACGAAAAAGGCACAGTAGTTGGCTTTATCTCTGAGAGAGATGTTATTTCCGCCGCTTTGCCCAACTACTTCGAAATGCTACGGACCGCTTCCTATCTACCCGACATCAACCAGCTATCCAGAAGATTGGAAGAAATAAAGGGCGACCCAGTATCGGAATACATGGTCAAAGAGGTAATTACAGTAAACCTAGATGAAGAGGATATTCACGTAGCAGACCTGATTATTAGGAATGAACTCAATCGAGTCCCGGTGGTAGACGAAGACGGGATGTTAGCCGGAATCGTCCAGAGAATTGACCTACTGGGTGCTTTGCTTTAGACCAAAATTGAGCGGTTTTTCACCCACTTGAAAAGTAAGTTTATTTGCAAAATTTATTTCTCTGACAAGGGTTGGTCCAGCACTCAGATGAGGAAAGCTACCTGGGGAAAAGAACGCCTCCGTTAAACAGCTGAAATAGACTATTATTTGAATACTTAAAAGTATTCGAGCCAAGTACCGTAACTCATCTGAGTGCTGGTAGAAAGTCTCGAAGAAGAAGCTTGGTTAGACAAGTTTGTCATCACTCACTGGATGAAGGGATAAACTTTATTGAACTAAAGTGTATAAGTCTTGTAATCTGACTTAGACGTTTTTTTGGTGCAGAGGAAATCGCACGTCTTAAGTTTAGAAAAACTGAGGAGATTATTTCAATGAAACTGAGCAAATATTACCTTCCTACCTTAAAAGAAACACCGACTGACGCGGAGTTAGAAAGTCATAAACTAATGCTAAAAGCGGGCATGATTCGCAAAGTCACGGCAGGGGTATACAGCTACCTGCCTCTCGGATTCAAGGTATTAAAGAAAGTTGAAGAAATCGTACGCGAGGAAATGAATCGCGCAGGCGCACAGGAAATAAAGCTACCGATTATTCAACCGGCCAAACTATGGCAGGAAAGCGGCCGCTGGGGGGACTTCGGTCCGGAAATGTTCAAGCTCTCGGATCGTAAGGAAAACCTGTTCGCCCTTGGGCCTACCCACGAGGAGATCATCACGGATTTAGTCCGGAACGAGTTAAATTCATATAAGGACCTGCCTTTGACTCTATATCAAATAAACGACAAATTCCGGGACGAAATCAGACCACGTCATGGCGTAATGCGATCCCGGGAATTTCTGATGAAGGATGCCTACAGTTTTCACACCTCGCAGGAAAGCCTAGATGAGACCTATCAGGATATGTATGATGCCTACGGGAGGGTATTTGACAGACTCGGACTTGATTGGGTAGCGGTCGAAGCTCCCAGTGGGCTTATGGGGGGCGGTTATTCCCAGGAATTTATGGCTCTAGCAGACGAAGGTGCGGAAGAAATAGTAGTTTGCAGTAAATGTGATTACGCTTCCAACGTCGAGATAGCCAAATACCAGACTTCATCCAATGAAGAAAAAACGGACCTGAAAAAAACTAAGGAAGTTGCTACTCCGGGTAAAGAAACCATCGATGCCGTGTCGAACTACCTGGATATCCCCAGCTGGAAAATCGTAAAAACTTTCATTTACCGGACGGATGAGGGATTAGTAGCAGCGTTAGTAGGCGGAGATGACGATCTAGAAGAAATGAAGTTAATAAACCATTTAGGAACACCGAAGGTAGAAATGGTATCAACCGAGTCGGAAATCAAAGAAATCACTGGAGCAGATTTTGGTTCTATCGGTCCGGTAGGATTAGACATCCCGATCTACGCAGATTTAGATATCAAATCACTCACAAACTTTACTGTAGGTGCTAATAAGACTGGCTATCACTTAAAAAACGTTAACTGGGAGAAGGATATTCCCAACGCAAAGTTTATTAATCTAAGGAAAGTCAAACGAGGGGACCGTTGCCATAACTGCGGAACCAAACTGGACTTTCACAGAAGCATAGAAGTAGGTCAGTTGTTTCAACTTGGCAAAAAGTATTCAGACAGCCTGGAAGGGAAATATCAAGACCAACAGGGAGAATTAAACTCATATATAATGGGCTGTTACGGAATCGGTATCAGCAGGCTGGTTCCAGCTATAATTCAGCAAAATTACGATAACCAGGGAATAAAGTGGACAAACTCAGTCACTCCATTCTCCATGGCACTCATAGTTTTAGATGCCGATGTCAGCAAAACACGCAAGCTGGGAAACAAGCTATACAAAGGACTGAATAAGAGAGGGTACGATGTATTGCTCGATGATAGAAGTTCTTCACCCGGAGTCAAGTTTAACGACGCCGATTTAATTGGGATTCCGGTAAAAATAATTATTGGGCCCAGGGGCCTGGACGAAGGGATTATCGAGGTAGAAACCCGTACGGGAGAAAAAAGCGAAATAGGTATCGATTCCGGGAAGACTGAAACTATACTGGACGAACTGGAACAAGCTATTTCAAAACCTGAAGCAGGAACAAATACTCCAGTTTAACATATAGATTCAAATGGTCCGATTTCCAGTTTTCGAGGAGTAAAAATGGAACTTTCAGCAATAATACCGGCATACAACGAAGGGAAGCGAATAGGTTCCGTCCTGGAGGCATTGAACAATGCCAATCACCTCGGCGAGTTGATAGTTGTCGATGATGGTTCTACCGACGACACTGCAGAAATGGTCAATCGGAACGGAGCAGAAACACAGTTACTGCAGCTCCAGAAAAATACTGGAAAAGCCAACGCACTGGCCAGAGGGATAGAAGAAGCATCTCATGAGATTTTAATGTTTATTGATGCTGACCTGATGGGCCTTAAATCTCATCACGTTGATAAGATGGCCAGCACCTATAAAGAAGGGGGCTGGGATATGGTCATTGGGGTGTTCCATAAGGGAAGGCTCAATACCGACATCTCCCAGAAAATAAGTCCACATCTTTCGGGTCAACGGGTACTATCGAAAAACCTCTGGGAGAAATTGGACAAGACAACTGCAGAGGAATTTGGAGTTGAAATGGCTTTAACCAAACTCTCACTAAAAGAAAACTTATCCACCACCAAGGTAAAACTTACCGGCGTCACTCACGTAATGAAGGAAGAGAAACGAGGTTTTGTCGAAGGAATGAAGTCCAGGTTAAAAATGTACGGTAATATTATTAAAACCACTTTTACCCCAACCAGACCTAACCAATGAGTTTTATTCGCACCCCTTTTCTGATTCAATTATAGCTGAACGAGATAATTTTTACCTTTCCATGGCTTCTATTGAAAATGCCAACCGCTTCATCTATAATTCGGATGTAAAATCAACCTATTCGTCGTCCCGAATCCCTCATGTTATTTTATCTTACTTTATGGTTTGATGACTGTAATGAAATTTAGCAGGTCAGTCACCCAATCATGTGACCCAGGCAAAGTGATACTGAAGGAAATTGGTTGGCTTGCAGGGGTCACACGGGAAGATTACTTGAGTACGAGTGGGGGACGAGATCACAGCTAAAAAACGGCCAGATGTACGGGTTAAAGCCCTGCCCCAAAGGACAGGGCTTGTAGAAAGATATTTGGATACAAAGATAGACTTGAAGAAAGATGATTGACCAGCATCATTCAATTGACTGCTGGACCAACGCCCAGCCAATTCATCCTACAGTAAGCTGCGGGGTTTTCCTGGCAAGTGTTGGTAAAATATAAGTAAAATTGGAGTGGCTAGATTTGTGAGAAACAATCCCTTCCAGCACATTGATCTTTAAATTCTCTAAATGGTGGAAACCGGAGACGTACGTTGGTAATTCAAGGGCCGGAGAGGTAGACGTTATTCTCACACTCACGGCTTCTCCCAAAAGGCATGGAAAGTTCATTTTTACAAACTTTCGAGGTGAGCTAATTGGAACTTAAAGAACTTCAAGAAAAAAATTTGGATGAGTTAAAATCAATAGCTGATGATTACGAGGTAGAAGTAAACTCGAAGAAAAAGGAAGAGCTAATATATTCCATCTTAGAAGCTGAAGCTAAGGATCAGGGACAGGGATTCTCAGAGGGAATTTTGGGAATTCTGCCTGACGGTTACGGATTTCTCCGGGACAAAACGTTTCTCCCCGGTAAAAACGACATCTATGTCTCCCCGTCACAAATTAAGCGTTTCGGGCTTAAGAATGGAGACAAAGTCCTGGGACAAACAAGACCCCCGAAAAACGACGAACATTACAAGGCTTTACTTCGGGTAATCGCAATAAACGATTCCCCTCCCGATGATCTAAGAGACCGAACAGAATTCCAATACCTAACTCCCCTCCATCCTTCACAGAGGTTAAAACTCGAGCACGATCCAAATGATATTTCAACAAGGATCATAGATCTATTTGCTCCAATTGGAAAAGGGCAAAGGGGACTAATTGTATCACCGCCTAAAGCAGGAAAGACTACTTTACTAAAAAAGATCGCAAACGGTCTAGCCGTTAACCATCCCGAGGTAGAACTAATTATACTACTGATAGATGAACGTCCGGAGGAAGTTACCGATATCCGCCGTTCAATCAACATGGGCAAGGTGGTCGCAGCAACATTTGACCAGGAACCAAAACACCATACGGAAGTTGCCGAGCTCGTGACGGACAACGCCAAGAGATTAGTCGAATCCAAGAAAGACGTAGTTATACTGATGGATTCAATTACTCGACTTGCCCGGGCTTACAACTTATCCGTCGATCATAGCGGGAAACTGCTCTCGGGAGGAATAGATCCCGCAGCGTTATATAAACCGAAGGAATTCTTTGGCGCTGCCAGAAATATCGAGGAGGGCGGAAGCCTCACCATCATCGGGACCGCCCTGGTAGAAACCGGCAGCAAGTTAGACCAGGTGGTTTTCGAGGAATTCAAAGGAACGGGCAACATGGAGCTTGGCCTCGATAGACAGCTGGCAAATCGCAGAATCTACCCGGCTATCGACATGGAACAGACAGGGACAAGAAAAGAAGAACTCCTGCTTGATGAATCAAAGCTGAATAAGTTAAGAATTCTTAGAAAGATGATAAGCGAAATGGATGATAACCAACAGGCACTGGAGTTCATCAAAGGGAAAATCGAGTCCACCCAGGACAACGACCAATTTCTAGAATTGATGCAAAACGGATAAATGAGTGAAAAACTAATTATCCAGGGGGGAAATCCCCTACAGGGGAAAGTAAAGATCCCCGGAGCAAAGAACTCCGCCCTTCCATTATTGGCCTCTACATTATTAACGGATAAGCCGGTTAAATTGACAAACGTCCCCGAGTTAAAGGACGTCCAGACTATGTTGAGCATGGTTCGGAAACTTGGGAAAGACATAACCACTAATTCCAACTCCCTACAAATAACCGGTCCCGTCACGTCAAATAAAGCTCCGGTAGATCTTGTGAGGAAGATGAGGGCTTCTTTTCTGGTTCTTGCCCCACTTGTCGGAAGAACGGGAGAGGCAATAGTACCTCTCCCCGGTGGCTGTAATATTGGAACTAGGCCGGTAGACCTTCACCTTGAGGGATTGAAAAAGCTTGGCGTGAAGATAAAACATGAGGACGGGAGAATCTTCGCCAAAACGGATGGAATAATCGGAAATGACGTCTTCCTGAATTATCCCTCCGTCGGTGCAACAGAACAGTTAATTATGGCAGCGGTTGTGGCCAGAGGAACCACTACAATATATAACGGCGCACAGGAGCCAGAAATTCGCGATTTGGTTTCGTTTTTAACATCCCTTGGAGCGGACATTAACATGAATGGCTCGATTATAAAAGTTACCGGGGTTAACGAACTCGGCAAAACCACCTACGGGGTACTTCCCGATAGGATAGCAGCCGGAACTTATATGATCGCCGGTACCGCTACGAACGGAAATGTAGAAGTAACTGACGTAGATACCTCATCGCTTAAACCTCTCAGTCTAAAACTTAAAAAAGCAGGAATTACTGTAAAAGAAGTAGATAATACCATTAAGGTAAAAAGAGACCAAAGGCCGGACAACTTAGAAATTATAACGCTTCCCTTTCCTGGCTTTCCAACGGATCTACAGGCCCCCATTACGGCCCTACTAACCCTTGCAAAAGGTAAAAGCGTGGTAAAGGAGACTGTTTTTGACAGTCGGTTTGGACACGTGCCGGAGCTCAGTAAAATGGGGGCGGATATTTCCGTTACTAATTCCAGCACAGTTTTCATCAACGGTAAAAAAACTCTAAGAGGAACGGAAGTAGAAGCAACGGACATACGTGCCGGAGCGGCGCTAGTGATTGGAGGGCTGGCAGCAAAAGGAGAGACGGTAGTTTCGGGTCTCGGTCACCTGGATCGGGGTTACAGCAAACTGGTCGAAAACCTAAGAACACTCGGAGCGGACGTTGAGAGGGTTAAATAAATATGGCAAATAACGACTCAAATTTGATCGAAGATAGAGTCGGTAAAAGGGCGAGGGTCAAAGCAAAGGAAAGAGGTATTTTAGTCGGGGTGGATTTCCCGGGGTATGACCAGGATCAGGACCAGCTATGGTCCACCGGTGAATCGATGAAGGAGCTGGAATCCCTGTCCGAAACTGCTGGTATTCGGGTTCAGAGGAAAATAATCCAAACAAGAGGTAAGCCGGATTCGTCGTTTTTTATCGGCTCCGGTAAGGCCGACGAAATAAGGAATCTGGTAAAAGAGCTAAATATTGAGGTAGTTATTTTCAACGACGAACTCAGGCCTGCTCAATTGAGAAACCTTGAAGAAAAACTGGTAACGAAGGTAGTCGATAGAACCCAATTGATAATGGATATATTTGCCGGACGCGCCCAGACCAAAGAAGCAAAGCTACAGGTTGAACTCGCTCAATACGAGTACCTTTTACCCAGATTGAGAGGTTGGGGTGAATCGCTGGAGCGACAGGCCGGAGGTATTGGTACAAGAGGACCCGGTCAGACAAGGCTAGCCAGAGATAGAGAAAAGGTCCAGCGAAGGATCGATACGATTCGAGAAAAATTGAAAGAAGCGGACAAGGAGCTAGATGTCCGAAGAAAAAGGAGGTTACAGAGCCCCACGCCAATCGTAGCACTCATCGGCTATACAAATACGGGAAAGACAACCTTACTGAATAGGCTTACCGGTTCGGACGGCTTCGAGGAAGACAAGCTATTTGCAACTCTGGATCCGCTCACCAGGAAGTTGGAACTTCCGGATAAACGAAAGGTCCTGTTAACTGATACTGTAGGGTTAATTCGCAAGTTACCCCACCAGCTTATTCCCGCCTTTCAATCTACCCTTAAATCAGCCAGAACGGCCGACCTTTTGTTAAACGTGATGGACATTACTCAAGAAAAGCTGAACGCAAGATGGAAGACGGTCAACAAGATTCTAAACGAGGAGATTTTCGAAAAGGAGGACACGAGACCGCCAATGATAAACGTACTCAATAAGATAGATCTCCTCGAGAACCACCAGGAAGAGGAAAAAGCTAGCAACCAGATAAAGGACTCGGTACCCATTTCCGCCAGTAAGGGCGAAAACATCGAAACCCTGAAGAAATTAATTGCTGAAAATTTAGGTGACGAAATAAAAAGAGTTTCCCTGGGTCTACCTTATTCCAAAGCGAAATTACTTGACTGGTTCCACGAAAACGGGGAGGTATTAACGGAGGAATACAAGGGGGACAAGATATACCTGGAAGGCCGGCTCGAACAACACCTTCTAATGGAACTGCGTTCAAAGCTAACGGACGGAGAACTGGAAGAGGTCCAGTAGAAGTAGAAGCCAAACCTTAAGAATCTTCTTTTTTAATTACCTCGATATCTTTCCAATCGAACTCTTTAATTTCCTCTTCATCCACCCTAACTCTTAGTGTTTCCTTCTGAACGTTCCGCTTCACCACTTTCCCTTTGCCAGCGGGGCACCTAACTTTGCTCCCCTCGTCCGGCATCTCTTCTAACATGGCAACGTAATTATCAAGTTCATACTGTAGACAACACATCAGCCGTCCGCAGACTCCAGTAATTCTATCCGGCGATACCGAAATTCCCTGCTTCTCAGCAAGCTCCATAGGCACGGGGCCCGGGTCATACAGGAAGCGACAGCAACAAAGCTCCTGTCCGCATCGGCCCTGGCCTCCGAGAATAGAGGCAGCTTCTCTGGGCCCAACCTGCTCCAGTTCGATTCTCGTTGAAAATTTATGAGCTAAAGTTTTGACCAATCCTCGGAAATCAACCCTGTGAGGTGCCTTAAAGTAAAATTTGAGTTGAGATCTCTGAAAAGAATACTCGCCCCCGATTATATTCATCGGTAAGGACCGTTTATCCGCAAGCTCTTGCGTAATAGGTACAGCCTTTTCTGCCTCCTCCTGATTCAGTTCAGCCTGCAGAAGATCGTGATCGGTTGCTCTTCTAACTCCCTGCCAACCTCCCTCAGCTCCACCCTTTCTATTCTGGGGTAAGATAATCCCAAGCTCTCTTACTTTATTCTTTTCGATAATATACTGTTCATCAGGGTTAGGATGAGAACCCTCAAACCTTGCATTTACCTTTCTCCTCTTCGTCTTCGTCAGACCAACGGGAAACGTTTTCTTCATGCCGGATTCTCCCCCCAATTTAGCCCTTAATCCGTTTAAACGTACTGCCCCGGTTTGCCAATTGCAACCAGAGGTTATCCATTAATAATTGGACATTTACGTTGGTTTTCAGGGATTCAATTGCTCTATTTATAAGTTGGACTTTTTCCAGGCTAGATCCGTACTGAGATACTCTACCCGGGGATCCAGCTTCCTCTATCATCTTTCGATAGCTTTGCCGGTAAAGATGGAGTCCTTTTTCAAGGAACTCAGCAAGTTCATCTCTGGATAGTTTTTGGGTCTTTTCCGACGAAACAATTAACTGAAACCTTCCGGATTCACCAATTTTTTCGAACATTAGTTTTGCTATTACGTCCCTTTCAACATAGCTATCGGCCTCGACCAGATTTTCACTCAATTCAACCAGATCAACACCACTGTATTCCGAGAGGAAATCGTCTCTTCTTTCCAGCGGGTCCGAGAGATCTTCCTCGGGAAGTTCATTTAAAAGGTCCGCTCGTTCGTTCACTACTTCCATAAGATACTCACTTTCCTCTACGCTAAAGCCCCGATCTCTCAATATTTCGCGCATTCCTTCGGAACTCATCCCGCCCCTTGGTAATTGCTGACAGCGAGAGATAATTGTTGGAAGCAGAACATTTGGGTTCTCCGTTAGAAGCAAAAAATAGACGAAGTCCGGTGGATCCTCCAGCACTTTGAGCAAACTATTTGAGCCTTCCCGGGAGAGGTCTTCGGCGGGTCCTATTGCAAACAACTTTCTATCCTCTTCCTGAGGAGAATAGGAGGAACCGGTGATAATCTTCTCTACTTGGTTTATCGATATTTTCCTATTATTATTCAGTACCGTAATTCGGAAAAAATCAGGATGGGCATTGCGAAGTACTTTTTTTTGGCATTTTTCATCATCGGGGGAGCACAGGATCACCCGTCCCAATTCCCGGGCGTAGTGATCGACATCGGTACCGGGCTTGACCGGGGCCAGGTAAGCGTGAGTCAATTTACCTTTTCTCGAAGCTTCTGTAAGTATATCGAGGCTATTCATTGGATACAGAAATTATGCAAAACTTGTTTTCAACTTTAAAGTCGGTCTTTTTAACATCTCAGGCGACCGCAATCTGGATTCCGTTCATAGTCACTTTTTTCAGCTGTCCTCTATTAATTCATTTCGCTCCTTCCACGGGCCTTTTCGACTATCCGGAAGAAAGCGAAAGAAAGATCCATATTTCCCCCAAACCTCTTGGAGGGCCGGCCTTGTTGGTTGGATTTCTCCCAATCTACCTGATATACGCAAAGAACCCTCTTCCTCTAACTTTTGGGCTCCTTATAGTTTTTTCTACGGGAATCGCAGATGATCTGTGGGGAGTAAAGCCAAAAATGAAACTTTTTTTTCACGCTGCGGCGGCACTACTCGTCGTCTCTCTCACCCATTTACCAATGACCACCGTCTCTCTTAGCCCCAGCTTATCTTTCACGTTGAGAGGAACGGCCAATTCCATCCTAATCGGTTTCTGGCTAGTCGGGGGAACAAACGGGTTCAACTTGATAGATGGACTGGACGGACTGGCTGTGGGAATCGGAATAATCTCGCTTATACCCCTTGTAGTTCTCACTGCAACGCAGACGTTATTTTTTCCCCTGGCCGCATTGATTGCAACTCTGGTTGCCATATTGCTATATAACTTTCATCCGGCAAAGCTATTTCTCGGGGACGGAGGATCATACCTGATTGGGTTTTTAGCTTCTTACCTTGTTGTTAGGGGGGTGTCCGGAATAACTAATTATTCCGGTAACGGCTGGTCCCTGGTAGCGGGCTTAATGTTGCTGGGCGTGCCAATCATTGATACATCCTTGGCAATAGGGCGGAGGGTTATGTCGAATCGGGGAGTCATGGAAGCGGACCAAGACCATATTCACCACTTCCTCTATCGAAAATTTGGTCACGTCAGTGCGGTTCTTACCATATATGGCCTTCAGGTGATATTTGTTTCCCTGGGATTACTCTTCATCGTTTGAGAGGATAACCGACAAGGGAGAAATCATCACCAACCCTACTGATATCCATCTCTTCTATCCTGATTGCATCCTTTACTTTTTCCTTCCCCGTTCCGCCAACTGATGGCACTGCCTCCCTTCCGCCAATAATTCCGGGAGAATAGAAGAAGAGAATTTTGTCCACCAGATCCTGATTCAAAAAGCTCCATGCCACCTCACTTCCCCCTTCCACCATCAAGCTATCGTAATTCTCTTTTCCCATTTTTTTCAGAAAAGCTTCGAGGTCAATTACGCCTTCTCGCTCAGGAAATTGCCATACTTTTGCCCCGGAATTTTTGTAAGGTAATAGATCGGCTTCGGGGAGACCCTCTCCGGAAACGACCACCGTGGGGGCATCACTTTCTAGTTCAAAAATACGGGAGTTTACCGGGGTGTTGCCCCTGGTGTCGAAGATGAATCTGGTACCGTCAGGTCCGTCAGCCTTTCTCACGTTTAGCCGTGGGTCGTCAGAGATTATGGTATTCACCCCTACACCGACACCGCTATAGCGGGCCCTGAGAGAGTGTACCATTTCTCTGGCTGGTTCAGAAGAGATCCAGTGGGAGTCACCGGACTTTGTCGCTATCTTACCGTCAAGAGTCATAGCAAGTTTGAGTAAAACAAAAGGCCGTCCCGCCTTTACAAAGTGGAAGTAAATTTCATTCCGCTCTTTTGCCTCCCTTTCTTTGAGACCGAGCGACACGTCTATACCGTTGCTTTCCATTTTCTCAATTCCTTTACCGAAAACTTTTGGGTTGGGGTCCCGGGTTGCCACCTCCACTCGAGCAATCCCCGTTTCAATGATCTTATCAACACAGGGTGGTGTTTTCCCGTAATGCACACATGGTTCCAGGGTAACGTACATTGTCGCATCTTTCGCCAGGGGACCGGCATCCTCCAGGGCTTCCACTTCGGCATGGGGGGCGCCAAATTCCCTGTGAAATCCTTCTCCCACTACTCTTCCGTCATTAACTACAACTGCACCAACCTGTGGATTGGGGTTGACGTAACCACCGCCTTTACTTGCCAGGCTCAAGGCCCTTTCCATATATTCCTGGTCTTTTCGGTTTTCCATAATCTACTGGACTGCCTTTCTCAATTCTTTAACTGCCTTCACCCTATCCTCCTTACCAAATACGGCGGAACCAGCTATAATGGTATCGGCTCCGGCATCGACCGCTTCTTCGACCGTGGAGGGGTTCATTCCTCCGTCTACGGCCACTGCCGTCTCAAGATGCCTATCGCAAATTTCTCTCCTCAGAATCTCAATCCTCTCAAGAGCTTCAGGCATGAACTTCTGACCGCCAAACCCGGGCTCCACACCCATTACCAGCACCTCGTCGAGTTCGGCCAGAATGGGCAATACTTCCCCAAGATCGCCTCCCGGTTTCTGAGATATCCCGACCTGACAACCTAACTCTCTCAACTTATCTATCATGTCACGAGGATTATCAGTCACTTCCGAATGAAAAATTATCAAATCCTCCGAGTTCACTTCAAATTCCGAAGCGTATTTATCTGGATCGGTTATCATAAGGTGAATGCTAAACGGAGTCCGTATTTCCTTTAACCTCTTAAGAGAATTTGAAACCACCGGTCCTATGGTTATATTAGGGACGAAGTGACCGTCCATCACGTCGACGTGGATATAATCTGCAACTTCCTCTACGCTTTTCACCTCTTCCTTTAATTTGCTAAAATCGGCAGACAGAATGGAAGGAGCAAATGATACCGACTTCATTCTCTCACCTCCCTCGATTCAGGTCAAATAATATCAAAAATCCACCGGTCAAATAGGAAATTCTCGTAAGTATAGCCCATCGGAGGAGTCTTTTCAGTTTGCTCATTTCGTTGTATCCGAGGTCGGAGTACTCTCCTAAATAACCGACCGCTTTTCTCGTAGCATCAAGTTCCACGGGCACCTCAACCAGAACGATAATTAGGATGAACATGTAGACAAGCAAACTGGCATATACCAGAGGGAAATAAAACACAAACCCAAGTACCAAAAACAGGGGAAATAGATAAGAAAACATGACCCCCAAATCCCCCAAAAAGGCGGCAGTTCTTATAACTCGGGGTCTGGCCTTTGCCTGCCTGGCATGGGATATCTCGTGAGCGGACACGGCAAGGACGAGAAGAGAACTATTATCGAGATCCGGAACTTTTACCAGCCTGCGATCAAATAAGTAGCCCCCCCTCAATGGTTCCTGTTCCTCCTCCACTTCGATATCGTCTAAACCCTCAGACTCCATTACTCTGTCGACAAAATCTCTTCCGGTTATACCTGCCGAAGGAACGACCCTTTTACACTCGTCCACAATTCGTCTAACCCAAACACGCACACCTAGCGAGCTCGCTACCAGCAAACAGCTGAAACCAAGTGCAAAAGCAAAAAAAGTTTCACTCATATTCAGGGACCCCTTCTAACGTGATTAAAAATTAGGTCCGGTTTTCTTCCAGATTGTCTCTCCCCTTTTTACAACACGCTCAACCAGGTTTACTCCCATATGATAGGAGAGATGTTGATAATTCGGGGCATCCAATATCAGGAAGTCTCCCTGTTTTCCCGATTCGATCGTTCCCACTTGATCCGCTCTATCAATAGCAGCTGCCGCATTTAACGTTAAAGCAGTTATAGTCTCCTCAACCGTCATTTCCATGTAGAGAGTAGACAAGGAAAACAACAGAGGTATTGATTCTGAGAAACAGCTACCGGGGTTAAGGTCAGTCGCCAGACTAACCGAAAGGCCATGATCAATCATATACCTGGCCCGAGCGTAGCTTTCCTTCAGGCTAAATGCAGTAATAGGTAGGAGAACTGCAATTACGCTACTTTCCTTCATCCGGTTCAATCCTTCATCTGAAGCTTTAAGCAAGTGGTCCGCGGATATTGCGTCAACTTCGGCCGCCAGCTTCGCTCCCCCCGTAGCTTCAATCTCGTCGGCGTGTATTTTTGGCTTAAGACCTAACTTCTTTCCTCGGTTCAATACCTTCCTCGATTCTCCAACGGTAAATGCCCCCCGGTCACAAAACACGTCACAGAACTCGGCCCCTCTCTCAGCAGCCAGAGGAGCAACTTCCTCAGTAACAAAGTCGACGTACTCTTCCCTCCGATTGGCGTATTTCTCGGGAATTGAATGTGCGCCAAGAAAGGTAGGAGAGATATCCACGGGGGTCTCCTGGTCTAACTCTGTCATTACTTTTAGCTGCTTTAACTCGGTTTCCCTATCGAGGCCGTAACCAGTTTTACCTTCCACAGAGGTAACGCCAAACCGGACCATAGATCTTAGCCTGCCTTCAGCTTCTTCCTTTAAACCGGAAAAGGAAGCTTCCCGGTTTGAACGAACGGAGCTCGCAATGCCACCGCCTTCCTCCGCTATCTCTTCGTAACGTTTACCTTCTAGCCTGGCTTGAAATTCTTCTGCTCTGTACCCGGAAAATACGAAATGCGTATGGGGATCGACAAACCCGGGCAAGACGGGCTTACCTTTGGCATCTATGCGTTCGACTTCCTCTGGCAGTGAACGGGAAAAGGCACCCTGCTTACCTATTTCACGAATAACACCACCCTCAAGCAGGATTTCTCTATCGTCCAGTATAGATATCCGGTTCATTTTTTCACCGGACCTGGCTTGCTCACCCCTGGGTGTCACAAGTTGCCCCACGTTAGTGACCACCTTTTTGACCATTATAGATCCTCCAATAGCCTATTTTCTATAACCTGATCGGCAGAAAAATCCTCGAGTCTCAGGTAATGTTTCGCCACCTCAATAAGGGCATCCGACGGGACCAAACCGACAATTTCGCTTCCCTTAATTTCCACGCCGTGGCGGTTGGCTTCCACCCGAATTAATTCGAAGGCCTGCTGGAGTGATGTCTGTGTGTAATCGGTCATGTTCATCGAAACCTGAACCACTCCCCGAGCTTCCAGGTCGACGCCCATCGCCTTGCAATAACGTAAGCCTCCATTGGAATGGCGGATTTTCCGGGCAATGTCCCTGGCAATCGTTAGTTCGTCCGTCCTGAGATTTACGTTAAAAGCAACCAGCGGTTTGCGGGCACCAATTGCCGTCACGCCGGCAGTAGGGTGAATCTTATCCGGCCCAAAATCCGGCTTCCATTTCGGTCGGGTGATCTTTTCCGAAAATCCTTCAAATTCTCCCTTTCGTATTTCGGCCAGGTTTTTCCGTTCCGGTTTTGTAGCTGCTTCCTCGTAAAGGTAAACGGGGAGGTCAAACCTATTCCCCGCCTCTTTTCCCAGCCTTTTCGCCAGCTCGACCGCCTCCTCCATCGTAACGTTTCTAACCGGGGTAAACGGAACCACATCAACAGCGCCCATCCTGGGGTGTTCTCCCGTGTGTTCGTTCATATCGATTCTATCGACGGCGATTCCTATGCTTTCCAGAGTCGATTCGAACAACCCATCGGGACTCCCCACGTTCGTCACGACCAAACGGTTGTGATCGGAGTCAGCCGAGTAATCGAGCAGCTTAACGTCATTGTTCCTCCTGAACGGCTCAACTATCTTTTCAATGATCCGTTCATCGGTCCCAACGCTGTAGTTGGGTACGGATTCCAGAATTTTGGCCATAAATATCCTCCTCAGGAGCTGTATTCTATCCTCAACTCACTGATCAGATCGGAATCTCTTTCTAATGGCTTAATTCGATAGGTCTTTGTCTTTCCGTTTCGCTCCAGGATTGCTTCCAGGGTTTCCTGATCCCGACCCTGGCTATAGCGACCCGTAAGTCGAGCGGCAATAGTTACATCTCTCTCAGTTGCTCCTCTGGTTATAAGGGTAAGAGGACCCGAAAAACCAAGAATCCGGATACTCCAGTAATCATCCAAGAACTCCTCCAGATTTTCGTTTTCTTCCTCGTCTCTGCCAATTATTGCCTTTGCTCCGTCGGGCAAGCGAAAATGTCGACCGTACTTGAGGACCTTCAGGTCACTAACGGTCGTTTTGTCCTTTCCTTTGTGATCAAAAACTTCTCGAATCCGATGCCCGAATTCCTCCTCGGTCAGCAGGCAACCGCCTGCCGGTTGACTGTAGTGGTTGATGCCAAGTTTTTCGGCCAGTTTCAGCTGAACCTTGCGAGACCTACCTTCGATATCCAGCAGTTTATCTCTATCTACCCAGCCCCTCTCTTCGGGAATTGTCGGGGAGAGTAGCCTGGCTGACAGTGGACGCAATAGCCTTTTTCCCAAGCCACTTTCCCTCTTGATGAGGTCCATCGTATCTTTTCTCTGGGTCATCGGGCGCTGCCCAAGCACTTCACCCGTAATGACGAAGTCGGCCGAAATCTCCTCCATGTACTTTTTCGCCTCGCGGAGAACCAGAATTCTACAATCGAGGCAGGGGTTCATCGCTGAACCATAACCGTGCTTCGGCGACTTTATGAGCTCCAGATAATCTTCCTCCGGAACCCTTAACATCCGGACCTCTATTCCGAGATCGTTTTCGATCTCCCGATACAGCTCCCTGTCATCCTCGCTGATGAACCCTGTTCTAAAGTTTACCCCTACCACCCGGTTACCCTGTTCGGCAATCAATTTTGCTGCCAGTTGACTATCCAGGCCCCCGGATATTAGCGCCAGACATCTGTGTCGATCGGTATTTTCTTTCACCATGAAATCATCCTTGTACTCATAATCTGTACTTCGTTCTCTTCGCTTTATCCATAATTAAACCAGGTAACACAGTCAATTACCCCGCAGCAAGCTACGGGGCTTGAAAAAACACATTAACAACAGGACCTTT
>JAGXLP010000076.1 GCA_018334615.1 Candidatus Bipolaricaulota bacterium | reverse complement strand
GTATTCTTATACGCAACGGAAGACAACGTCCAGAATACAGAGAGGTTCAGTCCTCTGGGCGCATTCTTGGGATTTGCTGAAATGGTCTGGGTTGACTAATTAGTAAGGAGGATTAACAGCCGGCCGACCAACTCGGCCGGCTGATTTTTTTTAATTATGACCGATTATTTAATTCGACGGATCCTTTACATGATACCAACGCTGATCCTCGTTTCGATTATCTCCTTTGGAATAATCCAGCTAATTCCGGGAGACTATCTGAGCAAGCGCCAGATGGACCCGACAATTTCCAGGGAAACTCTGGAACAACAGAAGGAAAACCTCGGGCTAGACAGGTCCTTGCCTGTCCGTTACTGGAAATGGATTGAGGGTATTATTACTAGAGGGGATTTTGGTTACTCTTTTAGTAATTACCGCCCGGTAGCCAGTGTATTGTTTGAAGGAAGAATTGGTTATACGATCTTCCTTGGAATAACCAACCTAGTCTTCGTTTACCTATTCTCCATTCCTATAGGAATATATTCGGCGGTAAATCAGTATGCCATCTCGGATAACGTGGTGACCTTCCTTGCATTTATTGGTCTTTCCATACCGAACTTCTTCCTTGCCCTGGTGCTTATGTTTTTCATCGCTGGTCCGCTGGACGTGGGCGCGAACTTGGGGGTTGGTGGATTGTTTGTAGCGCAGCACATGGGGACGCCGTGGTTTCATGGTTTCGTCCCAAACATGCCCAAGATAGCGAACTTCTTCTGGCACGTCTGGCCCTACGTTATAGCTGTTGGAACAGCTTCACTCGCCGGAGTAGTTCGGATCATGCGAGGTCAGATGCTGGAGTTTATGAACAGGCAGTTTGCCCAAACTGCCAAGGCCAAGGGGTTGAGGGAGAACGTTGTCATCTACAAGCACGTTTTCCGAAATGCTATAAACCCGATCATAACTAATTTTGGTTACTCGTTTAGAAGGTTGGTTTCTGGTTCTTTGATTACAGCAATTGTTCTCGGGGTGCCGACGGTACAGCGGGCTTACTGGACCGCTTTAAACCAGCAGGACGAACAGGTGATCATGGCTGGCCTGGTTTTCTTCGCCTTGATGTTGCTAGTTGGGAACCTAGTTGCGGACTTCTTGCTTGCCTGGAACGATCCCCGTATTCGCTATGACTAAAGGTGATTTCAATGGCTGAAGCAGACCAGGTGGACGAAGTTGAAAGGCGCAAGCGTAGATCCCAGTGGCGGAGAATGTGGAGGAGATTCAGAAGACATACACTGGGACAAATAGGCGGGATTATCGTCCTGGTTATCGTTATGATAGTATTTTTGGCAAACTTTATTGCGCCTTACAATTTTTCGAGCCAGCATAGAGATTACGCAAATGCCCCTCCTACAAAGATTCACTTTACCGACGACGGAGGCCTGGCTTGGCCTTACGTCTACGGAACAAAGAAGGAGTACAACGAATATTACGAAAAAGTTTACGTCGAGGATAAGTCGGAGAAATACCCGATAAAATTCTTCGTACAGGGCGAGAAGTACAGTTTCTGGGGCTTATTTGAAAGCAAGATTCATTTCTTTGGTACAGGAACGCCGAAGGTTCGTATCTTCCTGTTTGGGACGGACAAGTTTGGCAGGGATTTATTTTCGAGGACACTCTGGGGAGGTTGGATATCTTTATTAATTGGGCCCTTTGCCCTCATAACAACGCTAGTGATCGCCATTCCGATGGGTTTGCTCTCAGGTTACCTGGGTGGGTGGGTCGATATGTTGGTTCAGCGGATAATCGAGGTGATAATGGCCTTCCCGAAGTTGCCTCTGTGGCTTGCCCTGGCGATGGTCGTCCAGGGTCTCCCTTCAGCCTATAGGTTTTTCTTTATCGTTGCGGTGTTTTCTCTTGTCGATTGGACCACGCTGGCCAGAACCCTGCGAGGCCTGGTTCTATCAGCCAGGGAAGAAGACTACACCATGGCTGCACAGGCCGCTGGAGCAAGCCGCATTAGGATAATGTTTCGTCACATACTGCCCAATACGACTACCTACCTTGTCGTGGCTTCTACGCTGAGTATACCGGGCTGGATAATTGGCGAAGCCAGCATTAGTTATCTTGGACTTGGTATCAAGGAACCCCAAACTAGCTGGGGCCTCCTTTTAAGTCAAGCCAATAATCTTGAGACCATAACTTCATACCCATGGCTGTTAATCCCCGGCGTGTTTATTGTTGTAACTGTTCTGGCTTATAATTTCTTTGGAGATGGAATCAGGGACGCTGCGGATCCGTTTACAACCGTCGGAGGAAAATAAGAAGGTAAGGTAATTTTAGATCGAACTAGACGTGATGGAGGGTGAGCAGAAGAGAGGACCCTTGAAGGAAATCCAACGAACTTTAATCGGGCTGGCCGCGGCCTTTGGTGTAGTTGCTCTGTTCGCCGCGCTAATATTCTACTTCATTCCGACTTTTTTTAGCCCTCAAGGAATCAATTGGTCAATTGAGGAAAGTGAGTCGGTTTCTGTTTACTACATTGAGGACGATTTACCCGATTTTGATCCTCAATCTTACCTGTCCAGAGTTATAGACTCCAAGGAAAATATAGTCCAAAAATTGGGTATAGAAGAGACCAGGGTGCCTGATAGGATTCGTGTCTATCTTCACAGGGATATGGCGACACTAAGGTCTGCAATTGCGGAAAGGAAAAGTTCTCCTGGGGGAGACGTCCCGTTGGCGGTTATGGACGTCATTTCAGGTTACGAATTCGAACCGGTCCTGGTCAGATTGCTGACAGTTTTCTCCTGGGGACGACCCTCTTCCGAATTTCTCCGACTGGGCTTACAGTCATTTTTCTCAAATCGGATCGACAAGCCTCACTTACGGGTGGCTGGTCTGGGTAACACTACTTTCTCCTTCTCGGAAATAACCTCTCTGGCTGAAACTGATAACTTGCCGCACTCACTCCACGATAATATTTACGACTCGTTTGATTCCCCGGCTGCCCCGGCCGGGATAGGTTTATCGGGCTTCTCTTCTTTGATGAGATCTGAGGTCGGTCAAGTTCCTTACCGGTACGAACTGGAGGCCGAAGCAAGTTCCTTCGTTTCCTATCTTCTTGGCGAGCATGGCATAGAACGCTTTCGAGTTCTGTGGAAGGCGGACTCCTTATCAGCCGGAGCTGAACGGGTTTATGGAATTACTCTCGATGAACTCGAGAAAAACTGGTTGAAGTTTGTTGAAGGCCGTTCGGAAAATAGTACACTTGTTCGCTATTACCGGGCCAGGACTATGTTATCACTTGGAAAATTTGACAAAGCATTATCCTCCTTGAACGAGACCAACCGAGGGGAACTGTCAGAGGTTAAATACCACTACATGAAGGGTAGAATATACTTTTACAAGGGGGAATGGGAAAAAGCACGCGCGTCCTTCTCCGACATTTCCAAAAGTGGGCTAGAATCCGAAATCGGGACGAGTATTAAGTCATATCAAAGATTAATAGAGACTTACGTGTCGGGGGAAAAGCGAACCAAGGGAAGGTTGATAGTGTTTACATCTGGTGACCTTGACCTTCCCCCGGGGTTCCTCGAAGGCGAAACAGGCGTCCTTGCAAAAGTTGAAACACAGCTGCCAAAGCTAGATAAAAGTTATGATCAGTTGAGGGTATTCCTTTTACCGAATACGGAAGGGATCCCGACCTGGGCTAGAATAGATCTACCCGGGTTCGTTACCTTTGTTTCCAATCCGGACAAGCTTCAACTTCGAGTAGCAGAAATGGTGGTCGCCAGGATGAGTCGAACACCAACCTATTCCAACCTATTGCGAAGAGGGTTAATCCATTACCTTGCCGGAAAGGAAGTATTTTTAGCCGGAAGAAGGATTCTGGAGGAAGAAAACTGGAAATCGCTCAAGGGAATCACCGTTAACCTTGATCCTACCTCGACCTCTTCAAGAATAGCTGCAGCGTTCGTCGGGTATATGTTATACCGATTTGAGCCGGAAGAGTTCGATGCCATCTGGGATATAACAACGCCGGTAGGAGGGGATAGGTCCCTGGATACCGCACTGAAAAAGATTGTTGGCTTGAAGTTGGATCAGGTGGAAGAACGGTTAAAAGATTTCTTGCGTTCTTACGAAAGTTGAAAGAAAGAATTACGTGGCTATCCTAAGAAAAGGGGGGTGGTGTGATTAAACCGATTTGTCTACTGAAAGTATCTTTCCCCGATTTCCCTTAATATTTTTCGCGCTAACCTGGTTTCGTTGCGGGCTTTTACCTCTTGAGTGTTACCCGAATTAAATAGGAACGAGCTGGCGTGTGGCGCTTCTTCTGCTTCCGGTTGCTCTTTTACAGTGTAAAAAAGGACGCCATTGATGTTGTTTTTCTTTAATCTCTCAAGTTTTTCACTTTTATCGTTTTCGTAATCCGTAGCGAATTCAATTACTACCTGATCCTCTGTTTTTAACCTACCGAATTTCCCCGTTAAGTCGGGTACTTCCGGGATTTTGAAGTCGAGCTTTTTTGTCTTTTCTTCCTCGGTTAAATCGGAACCAGCCATTGGGCCCCAGTCCGAAGCCGAACCGACCATCAAGATCAAATCGTAGTCCGGGGCTTCGGTGGTGAGTAGATTGTCCAATTCGTTGACGGTCTTTACCCAGACAACGCCGACACCGGATGGCGTTATCTGTTCGGTTGGGCCACTGGCCAGAAGTACCTCTCCTCCCATTTGTTTGGCTTTTTCGCTTATCCTGTAGCCAAGCGATTCCCCGGATTCAGTTTTCAAGTGGCTTGTGGGGGTGAACGGATCGCGCGTCGGGGGCGAGATTACAAGAATTTTTTTTCCCTGTAATAACTGATTCTCCCGGAATACCTCCCGGATTTTGTTTATTAACTTCTCGATATCCGGGATTAAAGGGAAGTCTTTGCTGATCTGTTTTTCTGGATTCCATGGTTTTGGCTCCAGGAGGTAGAATCCGCGCTTTCTTAATTTTTTTAACTGAGATTGAGCTATTTGACTCGAGTAAAGATCTCTGTTCATCGACGGGGCAAGTAATACCGGTTTATCGGAGTTAGATGTGAACTGGGTTAAAAAATCCTTACCCAGGCCGGATGCTAGTTTTCCGATAAAGTTGAAGGAGGCCGGCATAACCACGGTCAATTCGCTTTCTATTGACGGAACACCGGATTCTGGTTCATCTGAATTCCAGGCAGACTCAGGTGAACCCGCAATGACGTCGTGGCCGGAGACCCGTTCAAAAGTGAGAGGAGTGACAAATTTTTGAGCCTCCTTGTTGAGAATCACCCGAACTTCCGCTCCTAGTTCTCTCATTCTCTCAACGAGGATCACGCCCTTGTACGCAGTACTGACACCGCATACGCCGAGTGAAATAGTCCTGTCGTTAAGAAGCTCAGAATTACTCATGGAGATTATTACCTAAGACGTGCGATTTCCTCCGCACCAAAAACCGTCTAAACCAAGTTACAGGACGTATATCCTTTAGTTCAAGAAAGTTTATCCCTTCACCCAGTGGGTGAGGGCTAAATAGTCAAACCAAGTTTCTTCTTCGAGACTTTCAACCAGCACTCAGATGAGTTACGGTACTTGACTCAAGTACCTTTAAGTATCCAAATAATATTCTATCACAGCTGTTTGACGGAGGCTTCCTTTTCCAAGGGGCTTTCCTCATCTGAGTGCTGGACCAACTCCTGTCAGAGAAATAAATTCTGCAAATAAACTTACTTTTCAAGTGGGTGAAAAAACCGCTCAATTTTGGTATTAATAAAGTAACTTGCTCGACCCCTTAAGTCAACCAGTTTTTTATGTTTGAGTTCTCCGATAATCCGTGGATCGTGTGGGGTTAGAAAATGGGATGAAAATGGTCTGGATTTTTTTCGATTGAGCTATTATAATCATCCTGGAAATACCAGAAGGTAATTTTGAAACTGAAACAATATACCCACCACGGGTCCGCCCGGGGATTAC
>JAGXLP010000075.1 GCA_018334615.1 Candidatus Bipolaricaulota bacterium | reverse complement strand
TTATGTCCGATTTTAACGCGCTTACTTCGTCAACGGTGGCAAAGGACGCCAGATCATCGGGCATTTTTCCAACCTTCTCCTGGAGACCTCCAACTTTGTCACTTATTGCGCTAACTTTATCCGAAAGATCGGACACGTCACCGCCTCCACCTACCATCTGTGCTAGATAACCTCCACCAAACCCCAGCGCCAGGGCCAGGATAAGAACAACTACAAATTTAGTGTTTGACAATATAATTCACCTCGAATTACTTACGATTTTTAGAATTTGGTCAAACATAAGTCAAAACATGCGCCCCATGGCGAAGTAAAAACTGGGGACGTAATTAAAGTCTTCCTCGAACGGCCATGCAGCACCTATCCGCAGGTGGCCAAAAAGCTGTAGATTTATCTCGAACCCAGCAGACGCTCGTATATCGTGTGATTCCGAGCCGGACAGGTCAACTCCAGAGTCCACAAAAGACGTTACGTAAAGGCTATTCCGTAATAGTTGCAACCTGTACTCCCCATTGAAGAAAGCATAGTTAATGGCCTTGCGAAAATCCAAACCCCGGAGAGAGTGCTTTCCCGTAAACTCCGATTGGTAATTGGCTGGTGTGTCCAGGCCTACTCCCAGCTGCAGGTTCATCGCCAGGGTCTGCTCCTTCTCTCCTGCAAGTTCAAGTTCCGGTAACCCCTGGAAATAGGCATTTTGGAAGGTCACCTGGGTAAAAGACAATCCCGGGGCAAAATCACCGGCTTTCTCGATTTTTAACGACCGCCTGCTACCGGAGGTAGGAAAGTTTGGGTTGTCCCTATCGTCGTAGACTAAATCCGCCGATAGGATGTGGGTTATCGAGCTTATCGAATCATCTTCACCAATAATCCAATCGGCGTTATAACCCATCTCCAGAGAAAAGTTCCCCGAAAGCGGATAACCAAATGACGTCTTTATTCCTTTGTTGGACCCTGCATTCCTGTACAAACTCAGCTTCGTAAAGTTAAAACCCGAAGGGTAATAGGTGTTTTTCCAGTCTATGCTGCCGTCGAACTTTGCGTCTGCGGAAAAACCTCGGCTCAAGTTTAAGGAAACGTCCTGACCTAAGCCAAAAATATTTTTCGTAGACAACTTTATCCTACCACCCAATCCTCCCTCGGACCAGGTAAGTCCCCCGTTAATGCTATTAAGTTTATTCTTTTCCTTGATCTTTACGGTTAACTTGACCCCGTCCTTCGTCTTCTCCGTTTCCGGCTCTACCTCCGAAAAGTATCCAAGATTCAATAACCTACGCCGTGAATCGACCATTAATTCGCTATTATACACGTCACCCTCGGAAAGGAATAATTTATTCGTAATTACCTTTCTTGCCGTCCGGGTATTCCCTTCAATTGACAGATCGATGATTTTCCCCTCAAGAAGATCCAAAACGAGTACCTTATTCCTTACTTCATTAAAAGAGAAATCCACCAGAGTATAGCCATCGGAAGTATAATTGTCGTACACCGGAGCAAGAGCCCGCAATACGTCGTAATTTGTAATTTCTCCTTCAGGAAGCCCCCTGGTCAATTCCGCCAGTTGTTCATCAGAAAATAAAGTATTGCCTTCTAACCTTATTTCTTCTACCTCGACAGGCTCGTCGATAATTCTCCTTTCGGTTAATTTCCAGCGAAGGATAACGTCCGACTTGCTATAACCACGCGCGGGGACAAGCTCCACAGAAGTAAAGTAAATCGAACTTTGTAAATTCTGATAGGTCTCCCGGAGATTTCGAAGTTCAACAGGTCCCCCTTTTGAGGTTTCAATCATTTCTAACGCCGCTTCCTGGGGAATTGATTGAAGTCCCTCAATCCTGACGCTGGCGAGCTCTCCTTCAATAATTTTTATGGTCAAAGTTTTCCCAATCTGAACGTTTCCGGTACTAATTAAGGGATACCCATTTTTCTCATATTCTTCCAAAATTTTCTCCAAACCCTTATTTAGATCTTCTTTACTTATTACTTCTCCCCTTTTTACCCCCGCGTCTTTCAATATGTTCTCTAGTTTCCCTGGGGCAAGTAGACTCACTCCCTCAAATTTGATTTCTTCCAAAACCGGATACTCTTCCAGGGTGAGGGTTAAATTTATCTCCCCATCGGTTACCTCAACGTTACTGTCGACTTCCTTAAACTCTCCCATATCTCTGACTTTTTTGATTTTTTTTTCCAGATCAGCTTGACTTACGGAGTCTCCTTCATTAAGTTCGAGCTGTTTTAATATCTCCTGATCGGAAATGTTTTCATTCCCTAAAAACTGTATCTCTCCGAGGACATAGGTGGTTTCGCCTTCCCCTTCCTCCTGTCCCAGTACGAGCATGAAGGACGTACTCAGGACCAAAACCGACAAAACCACAATTAAGGCTGACTTCCGATTTATATTCATCAAATTATATCCCTTCCTTGCGAAGTAATTTCTCCCTCGTACTCCTGTACTGCACGGCTTCCGATACGTGTTCCGGAAGAATTCTAACCGACTTAGCCAGGTCTGCAATGGTTCTTGAGATTTTCAATACCTTGTGGTAAGCCCTTGCAGAAAAACCGTAATGTTCTATAGCCTGCTCCACCAGACTCTGGGCGGATTCGTTTAATTGACAGTGTTTTTCGACCTGTTTTGCCGCCATTAATGAATTAGTAAATCCTTCCTTGCCAAACCTTTTTTTCTGAGCTTTGCGCCCGGTTTGCACCCTGTCCCTAATTTTCCCGCTACTCTGTCCTTGTTGTCTTTCCGTCATTTCGTCCTTCTCCAGTCTCTGGACGTCAACAAAAATGTCAATCCTATCCATAAACGGGCCGGAGATTTTCTTTCTATATCTCCTAACCTCGTGGGGTCTACAGGTACACTGTTTAACCGGATCACCAAGGTATCCACATGGACAGGGATTCATAGCTCCTATCAGAGTAAAGTTAGCGGGAAACTTGAAGGAGTTGGCAGCTCTGGAAATCGTGATTTCTTGATCCTCCAGCGGTTGGCGCAGCGTTTCTAATACTCTCCTGTTGAACTCGGGCAACTCGTCCAAAAAAAGAACACCGTTATGGGCCAGGCTAATTTCCCCCGGGGTTGGATTCCCGTGTCCCCCTCCAACCATACCCGCGTAGGATATAGTATGATGAGGAGATCTTACTTTCCTTCTGGTTACCAGAGGGTTCGTCGAACTTAGCTCTCCCATTATACTATAAATCTTTGTCACTTCTATTGCCTCCTCAAAAGATAGAGGAGGTAAGATCGTCGGAAGTCTTTTAGCAAGCATACTTTTCCCCGAACCCGGTGGCCCACTCATCAATACGTTATGGCCTCCCGCGGCCGCAATCTCGAGTGCCCGTTTTGCTCCCTCCTGACCTTTGACATCGCTAAAATCTTTTACAAACGTGCGTTTGGACTTAAAGTACTCCTCCCGGTCAAATGAATACGACCGGGAAACCTCCTCGGTTTCCTTCGAGAGAAATTCAATAGCCTCTTTCAGGCTGGACACCGGATAAACCTCAAGAGATTCAACTATCGCCGCTTCGTTTGCGTTTCCCTCGGGAACAAGAATTGAGTCAATTTCAGGGTTGTCTCGGGCGGCCAGAACAACCGGGAGCACTCCGCTTACCGACCTCAGCTCTCCATCCAGTGACAATTCTCCAATCAATAACTTATTCTCCAGAGCCTCCTCCGACAATTCACCCGCTGCCTGTAAGATAGTGCTGGCAATTGGCAGGTCCAGCCCTACTCCTTGCTTTTTCACATCAGCAGGGGCTAAATTAGCGGTGATTTTCTTCGTCGGAAATTCAAACCCGGTATTGTTTATCGCGCTCCTTATCCTATCTCGGCTTTCCTGTACTTCTTTCTCCGGAAGACCGACGATCTTAAAGCTGGGCAGGCCCCGGGACACATCACACTGAACTTCAACGATAATCGCATCTATACCGGTAACAGCTCCACTCAAGGCCCTGGATATCATGTTATTCAACTTTCTGGCTGAATTGCATTTTTATAATGCCTAATCTCACCGTCAGAAATCGCAATTACGTCAAACCTGGTGTCACCCTGATAGTCGTTTTCCATAATCCACCTCTTCGAACATTTAATCAACCTTGTCTTCTTCTCTCTCGTAATTGACTCTTCCGGAGACACGTAGCTGGTCTTTCCCCGCTTTTTCACCTCGACAAATACGAGATAATTGTTATCGAAGGTGATAAGATCAATTTCTCCCCGATAACAAAAATAATTCCTGGTAACTACGTAATGTCCTTCCGATTCTAAATATTTGGCGGCCAGTTCCTCAGCCTTTTGTCCCCTTTTCGACATAAAAACACCGTATTTCGCGGGATTTCCCTTTTAATAAGTAAAAGGGAAAGATATGAAGATCCTATGTATAATAACGGCCGTTAGCGACTTTATTCAACCTGAGCTCCGCCACCTCGCTCCGAAACTATTCGAGTTGACCTATTTTGCTGACATCTTGAACGACGTTACTCCCGAACCTAGAATATCTCGGGTGTAAAGATGGTATTTGAAAGAGAAAATGGTTTGACGATATTCGACGGAGCAATAGGAACCGAAGTACAGAAGAGATCACCGGAATCGTCCGAGAATTTAACTGACCTATTAAACCTCTCCAACCCGGATATCGTACGAGCAATTCACCAGGACTACCTTGAGGCCGGCGCTGAATTCCTTACCACAAATACTTTTTCCGCCAGCGAAATAAGACTATCCAGATCCGGGTACGAGGGGAAATCATCGGAAATAAACGAAAAAGGCGCCCGCCTGGCCAAACGAGCCATTCAGGACCTTTCGGGAGTAAAAACGGAGGAAAGGCTCGTTGCGGGTTCAATCGGTCCGACCGGAGAAACTTTATTTCCCCTCGGAGACTACACTTTTGACCAGTTTTATAACGCTTTCCATCAGCAGGCAAGGGCATTAAAGAATGGCGGAGCAGACTGGATAATTATCGAAACCATGGAGTCCCTCCGTGAATCAAAAGCGGCACTGGCTGCCGCCAAAGAAGTCGGTCTACCGGTGATAAGTTCCATGTCATACGGGGAGAAAGGTAGGACAAGTTTCGGGGTTGTTCCGGAATCAGGAACAGTAACCCTGGACCGTCTAGGAGCGGACGTATTAGGAATTAATTGCGGGACCGGGCCCGGATCGTATCCGGATACGATAAAAACCTACCACGAGTTTACAGGAAAACCTCTCCTGGCCGAGGCAAACGCCGGAAATCCTGTACTGAAGAACGGAAGGGCAATCTACGATCTGACTCCGGAAAGATATATACAAGATATACAGCCGGGCCTTCCCTACCTCTCCGGAGTAGGTTCCTGCTGTGGAAGTGATTCGAGTTTCACCAGGGCTCTTGCCCGAATCGCGCCCGAATACAACTCGAAGCCAGGGGGGAATAAGGACGAGAGGGAGGACTTTATCAGCAACAACTCCTCGGTGGTCGCCCTATCGGAATCCACGGATCTGGTAGAAATAGAAATCGCCCGAGATGAGCTTAAAGACCTTAAGGATAAAACCGTAAAAGGGAAGATAAATCTAATCAACCTCGACGGAATTCCGGATTCAAAAACAGAAATAGAAAAGAAACTCTCCCGGCAATTCCTTCGGCTAAGGAGCAAGAAGCCGATTGGGATAGTAACGAATAACCCCGAGATTCTCACGGAATTCTTAAAAGCTTATCCCGGAATCGCACCGGTAAAAACTTCCCGAAACGAATCTTCAATCAACACGATCTCCAAAAAATACGGAGGCCTCCTTCTATAACGAACCTTAAACCTTACCAAAGTAGCTGAGAAAGCCCTCCAGCACTTACTTGGCACCTACTTTCGCAAGAAATCCTACATACTAACACTCAGTGCTAAGTAAGTGCTGGAGCCCCGGAGCTTGCTGCGGGAATGAATCAGATAGGTTTTGTCCAGCAGTCAATTCGGAACTCCTGTTGTATTTGTTCCTAGTACAATTGAGCAGGGCGAATTG
>JAGXLP010000005.1 GCA_018334615.1 Candidatus Bipolaricaulota bacterium | reverse complement strand
CGCGACTAGAATTGCCCCTTCAATTTTTTCCGAACTTCCGGCGTCTGGAGCTTTTGGATTGCTCGCTTCTGAATCTGTCTTACTCTTTCCCTGCTGATATCAAATACCTTGCCCACTTCGTCCAGTGTCCTCGGGTGATAGTCCTTCAACCCGTACCGAAGTTGAAGAATTCTCTTTTCTCTATCGGTCAACGTTTCTTCCATTACTTTTTCTAACTTTTTTGTAACCAGTTTGTCAAGAGTTTCTTCTTCGGGTCGTGTTGCATTCTCGTCGGCCAGCAGGTCACCGAGAACGTTTCCCTCGGATGAATCGTTCCCCAGTGGTTTGTCAAGAGAGGTGGTCTTGTGGGCCGACTTCTTAGCCTTTAGAACCTTTTCCTCTGCTATGTCAAGCTTTTCCGCTATTTCTTCTATAATCGGTTCCTCTCCGTTCTTGTTTACGTGTTCCTGTTCAATTTTGTAGATCTCCCGGATCAATTCGCTCATATGAGCCGGGATTCTTATCGTTCTTGATTGATTATTAATGGCTCTGAATATCCGTTGTCTGATCCACCAGGTGGCATAGGTGCTAAACTTGTATCCCTTGGTGTAGTCGAACTTCTCTATCGCTCTCATTAACCCTAAATTCCCTTCCTGAATCAGGTCGAGAAACGGTAAGCCATAATTTCTGTACTTTTTCGCTATACTAATTACCAGACGGAGATTATGCCGGGCCAGTTCTTTCTTTGCTTCATCATCCCCCTGCTCAATCCTTTTCGCTAACTCAGCCTCCTCTTCCCGAGTTAGGATGTCCTCCTTGACCTCGTTAAAATACCGCTCCAGGTTCTCGTCCGTCAAGTTTGTGCCTCCCCGGGAGATAGAGTAAGCCTGGCAGGTTTCATCCAATTTCAGTTTTTTCCTTGATTGATCCCCCTGAACCCGTCAACAGCCTTTCTATCTTCCCCCAGCATATCAATAATACATAATGTTAACCAATACAAGAACTTAGTCAAAATAAATCGACCACATTATTCCCCGCGACACAACTGAATTATAGCCTCAGGTTTTTCAACTTCCACCAAATCGCCTTATCCCGGCTGTTTATCTGCTCAATCAAATATCATAAGCCTTTTTATTGAGATTTACCTATTCTATTTCAGAAATTTGTTGATTAGTTCCCTGAATTCGGCTTTAATTTAACCAATCGACCATTTGATAGGAAATTCAGCTTAGTTTACAGGCTGAATTTTATCAATTTTGCAAACCTCAGGAGGTTTTTCATGGAAGGAGTAGTCGCAGATAAGAGCCTTGCACCGCAAGGAAAGAAGAAGATCGAGTGGGTTAAGTCTCACATGCCTGTAATGGAAAAGATCGAGGAAGAGATAGCCAAAAATAAGCCTTTTGCCGGACATCGGATTGCGATTAGCATACACCTCGAGGCAAAAACGGCCCGCCTCGCCATCGCCCTGGCGAAAGCAGGTGCAGAGGTTTTTATAACCAGCAGCAATCCGTTATCCACTCAGGACGACGTTGCCGCCGGGTTAAACGAGGAAGACGGCGTCACCGTCTTCTCCCGCTGGGGAGTAAGCAAGGAGGAATACGAACACCAGCTTGAACAGGTGCTAGAAAACCAGCCGGACCTGATTATAGATGACGGCGGAGACCTGGTGAAACAACTACACGGGCCACTGGAAGATTTGAGTAGAGGGATTATCGGCGGAGCAGAAGAGACAACTACCGGGGTTCATCGCCTTCGCGCTCTTGATCGGGAAAACAAGCTGAATTTTCCCATGTTCGCGGTAAACGACGCCCGAATGAAGTACCTTTTTGATAACAGATATGGTACCGGACAGTCGACGTGGTCCGCGATCACACGAACGACGAACCTAACAGTCGCTGGAACCACCGCGACAGTGGTGGGCTACGGTTGGTGTGGCAAGGGGGTTGCAAAGATCGCTGACGGAATGGGGGCAGACGTAATCGTCGTGGAAGTTGACCCGATAAAAGCCCTGGAGGCCAAGATGGACGGCCATAGGGTTATGAATATAGAGAAGGCGGCGCCAGAAAGTGACTTTTTCATTACGACTACGGGCAATATCAACGTCATACCTGAGCGAGCCATCAAAAAGATTAAAGACAAAGCGATACTGGCAAACGCCGGGCACTTCGATGTCGAGATCAACCTGGATTCCCTCGAAAAACTCTCCAACAGGAGAGAAGAATTTCGAGATAACGTCGAGCGTTTTTCTATGAAAGACGGACGGGAACTATTTTTGTTAGCGGAGGGCAGACTAGTCAACCTTGCAGCGGGAGATGGCCATCCGGCAGAGATTATGGACATAAGCTTTGCGCTGCAAACTTTAACCGTCGAACATATTCTAAAAACCGAAGAGCTGACCAATCGAGTTTATTCGGTACCTGAAAAGGTAGATAGGAAAGTCGCAGAAATGAAGCTAAAAAGTATGGGGGTCGAACTTGATGAATTGACTCAAAAACAACGGGACTACCTGAGGGAGTTTAATTAGATAGCCGTTCCGGAGCGTGTTCTCCTTTCCTCAATTCATCAAGGCTGTTCAGCTCGAAGTAATCCAGGAAATAACCGGTAACGGATAACAATTTGGTTCGCCCTTCCTGCTCGGACTTTACGAAATTTCGGTCGATTAGCTTGTCTATGTGATCGTAGGCTCCGTTACCCCTTATTTCGACTATCTCTTTCTGTAGAACCGGGCTGTTATAAGCTATAACGGACAGAGTCCTTAGTACTCCCTTTGACATATCTCTATGAGGAGCAAGATATTTTACCCTTTCCAGTAGCTCTCTTTTTATTTTCAGACTGTACAGACCGTCGTTTTCAAATAATTTCAAACCCCGCTCCTCTTCGGACAGATCCTCCTTTAAATCAGCGAGAACCGAATCCAACTGGCTTTCCGGTAATCCTGTCAGGTCAAGAAGCTCATCTTTAGCCACCGGATCGCCAGCGAGAAAAAGAGCTGCCTCGATAATTGCCTTTGGGCTGACTCCCTTTCCGGGATCGTTTTTTTCCCGGTTATTCATCTTGTCTTTCCGTTTCTTCTCTTTGTCCGGGTTGAGGCGAATCCTCCATCAATTCCACCTCTATTTCGCTAAATGGCTCCTCCTGCTTGCATATTACCTTACCTTCCGATTGTAGATGGAGTAATTCCATGAAGGTCCGAAACTTTTCTTCTTTCGTGTCTTCGTTCAGTAACCGGGAAAACAGGACCTCTTTCCCCCGGGACACTTTTTCTTTTACTTTCCTGTACAATCGCTGAAGTTTTACCTGGAGATTTTCTTCCCCCTGAAAGTTCAATCCCCAGTCACGAGACCCATCTTCCTCCTCCGTGCTCCACCGTTCTTCCCTCCTATCATATACATCAACTGCATTCGTAAACGCGTCACTCAACTCATCCCTGGTGACGGTTCTCTTATTTATACGCTTAAGGGGGATCTCCAGGTCCGGTATATACTTTTCATTTTCGAATTCCTCGTACCCCCAGTAGTCAGAATCGAAGTCCTCTTCCAGCTGGTCCTCCTCCTCCGGCTGTTCCTTATCAATTAGCCCCTCGGCCTTGGCACGCAATATAACCGAACAGGTCAATACCATCCGGCCGGAAAGTTCCAGGTTTTTACCGTCCAGGTTTTCTAACTCCTTTTGGAATGTCTGTGCCATTTCAACAACGGAGATTTCCCACGGATCCCCGCTATAGGCGTACCAATCAAGGATTTCCCTCCATTTGGAAGAATTGAGATCTTCCACTGAAACAACCGGGATACCACTCCGGGTAAACTCCGATCCCTCTTTTGGATAGTCCTCCATAATGACTCCTTTAGTTCAACTGAATGGACAGGACCTCCGATTGACCGTCCTGCATCGATACTCCGAATACTTGATCCGCGTGTTTTGCCGTCTCTTCATTATGTGATATCAAGATAAGCTGGGCGTCAGATGCATACTCTTCCAGCAAATCGGCCACTTTAGTTGAACGCCTCTTATCCAGGGCAGCATCGATTTCGTCCATTACGTAGACAGGGGCAGGGTTCATCTCCTGCAAAGCAAAGACAAACGCTATCGCAGTTAAAGTCTTTTCCCCTCCCGACAAAGAATCCAGAACTATTAGTTCTTTATCGGGGGGGTGAGCCTTTATAAGCAAACCCGAGCTAATATCACCCTCGCGGCTGAGCTCTAGATGGGCGTTTCCGCCGTCAAAGAGCTTCCGGAAAATTTCTTCAAAATAGTCCGAAAGTTCCTCCATCGTGGAATAGAATTTCTCTTTCTTCTCCTTCTCTATCTTACCTATCAGACGTTCTACTTCTCGCTTCTCTCCCCTCAAGCTCGATAGCTTATTCTCTAACTCCTCCACCTTATCTTTAAACTCCTCATACTCCTCTATAGCCTTCATATTCACCGGCTGCAGGCGTTCAAGATCTCTTTTCAGGGTACGTTTCTTCGTAATCAATTCTTTCAGGGGTTCGTCCAAAAAATCTATGTCTTCTTCTGGCGCTTCCAGATTCTGCAGATCTCTTTTAACACCCTCGAGGTCTTTTTCCACGTTATCCTTCTTTCTTTTCTGCTTTTCCGTCTTTCGGTATAGTTCTTTCTGTTTTTTCTTTAGCTCCCCCAGCTCAGATTCCAGCTTCTGAGATTTTTCCTTTAGCTCTTTATCCATTTCGGTTTTACTATCCAGCTGATCTTCCTTCTTCTCCAATTTATCCTTAAGTTTATCCAGTTCCGCTTTTCCCTTTTCAACTTCTTGTTTCAGACGCTCTATTCTTTGCTTTTTCTCCTCTATCTTCTCCTGTAGTTCTTTCCTTCTCCCGTCGGAGGAATTGCTCTTTTTCTTCTTTGCAGTTCCCCCGGTGACCGCGCCACCCCGGCTCAATACATCGCCGTCCAAAGTAACCACTCTAACGTTTTCCGCCTCTTCCACTGCTTCCAAATCTTCAGCTACCAAAGTGTCACGACAGACGTATTCAAACGCCCTCTGATACTTAGAATCGAAATCGACAAGTTCAATGGCGTAGTCAATCACTCCGGAAAGTTCCAGAGTTTTCTTCGACGCCTGACTCATCCTGCTCCCGGAAATATTCATCAATGGCAAGAATCTCGCCCTGCCAAGATTGTTTTCCTTTAGGTAATTGACGGACTCAATAGCTGTCGACCGAGAGTCTACAACTAGATCCTGCAGGTGACCTCCGATAGTCGTCTCTATCGCCACCTGGTAACTGGATTCTACTTCCATAAGACCCTCAATAGTCCCGTAAATCCCGCCCCTTCCACTATCTAAGAGCGCCTTTACGGATCTTTTCTTTCTCGTGGATTTTGTTCCGGTACGGCTTTTGAGGTCCTTTAGTTCCCTCACGGAATCTTTTAGGTTCTTAACTTCCTTTTCCTTGGAGCGAACGTCCCCTCTTTTTTGTACCAGGTCCATCTTCAGTTTTTCCGCTTCCTTGGAAAGCTTTTTCTCCTCGTCACCCTCCCGTTCTTCCCTCAGCTGTTTCAGTTTCTTTTCTTTCTCCTCAGCCTCTTTGTCGGCAGCTTCCAGTTTTTCTTCCAGGGTCGAGAGTTTCTCCTTCACCCTGTTTTCCTTTTTTCGGGTTTTTTTCAGCTGTTCGCGCTTGTTTTTAACCTTCTTGTAATCTATGGACTTCTCAACCAAATCAAGTTCTTCTTCTTTTTCCTTGTAATTCAGCGCGGCATTTCTTTCCTTTTCCAGCCGATTGAGCTGAGTCCTCCTTTCACCAAGAATAACTCGATTGGTCATCAGTTTTTCTTTGACGTCCCTGAGATCTCTAATTGCCCGCTGTTTTCTCTCGTCGTACTCGCTAATCCCTGCCAGCCGATCAATGATCTCGCGCCTCGTCGTAGGGCTCATGTTTACTATCTCGGTAATTTTTCCCTGGTTAACGATATGATGACGGCTGGGGTCTAGATTAGCCTCGTCCAGCACCTCGTCAATTACGGACCTCTTACAATTCTTACCCAGAAACTTGTACGACGACGAATTCCGTGTAACCTTCCGACCAATCGTTATTTCATCAGGATTCTCACCATTTTCAAGATGCTTATCCAGGATTCCGGAGAAGCGATCATCGCTATTATCCATCCTGATAGTCACTTTGGCCCGTTCGGCAGGAGTACCGTTTTCTCCACCGTTATATATCAACTGGCTCAATCTGTTTGCCCGGAGCTTCGAAGATCTTTGCCCCATGACAAAAGTCAGGCCGTCGATAATATTCGATTTACCCGACCCATTTTCCCCGATGATAGCTGTTAACCCACTTTTCTCAAATGGAACGGTAGTCTTTTTTTTGAACGACTTAAACCCCTGAAGGACTAAACTATTTAAGATCGACATATTGATTGAAGGTTAAACACAAGCTCACCTATGCCGAACCAATACAACCAGTGAACATCTGACCTGACGGCATACCGAAACCAACTCCATAAATCATGTAAGCAATCATCCGGCCCAGTACAAAGCTATTCCCAGCAAACCAACAACGATTCCAGTGGCAGCAAACAAGAGATTTCTTCTGGCAGAGGCTTGATATTCTTCCTCTATATCGGCTAATTTCTTCTCGTTATCAAAGCTGTTTTCCCTGATGTTCTTTAAATTGTCTCCAATACCGGACAACTCCTTTCGAACCTCTTGGGTCTCTTCCAGAAGCGACTTATAGTTATTTTCCAGTTCACGAATCTTTTCCTGTTCACCCGCGGCTCCTTGATCAAGCCTGTCCAGCTTGTTCGTAAGGCTTTTCATGTCTCCCTGAAGAGCTGCAAGTACCCGTTCAAGTTTAGAAAGTTTTTCCAGCTGGTCTTCTTGACTTTTTAAGGATTCTCGCAGATTATCAACCGAACTAAGTATATCCTTCTGGGTCTGCTTGAGTTCAGCGATACTGGCCTGGTTCGTCGCGACCTGTTCCTCCAGTTCCCCTTTGTCGGATGAGAGTGCCTCCAGCTGATCTCCCAATCCCTTAACTTCCTCTCTTAATTTGGCAATTTCTTCTTCGGTCACCGAGGGCGCTTCTTCTTCCGCTTGATCCTGGGCAAAAGCAGGGAGGGTCAACAAAAGCATAAGAACGAACAAAAACAATCCCGCTCGAGTCGATATACTGGTCAAACTACCACCTCCCTATGGTAGAATAATAGGACACATATAGGTAAGACCTCGAGGAGTGCTGTCAAACCTGACAATTACCTTTGTGGTCCCCGTAAGTGATCTCTGGGATAACCCGGTCTTCTCCAGAGTCTATTGTCCTATACCACATCACGGAAGCCTTGCTTCCAGGCTTTTCGTTACCCGTTTTTGTTATCTCCGATGATCTCACATCGTTAAACACGCTAAAGGAGGTTGGCCAGGCGTTTAACATGGGATTTTTCCTCTTCTATTATGTCCATAATTACATCCTGGTCCTCTACTTCTTTCGCCTGCTGAAGGATCTCGTAGTAGTAAAGGATGGTATCTTTCTCCAGAGATATCGCAATACCAATCAACTGGTCCCTGCCGCCGGCCAGTTTTGCTTCCTGGATATTCTGGTTTGCCGGGGTAAACACCTTTGAATCAGCTAGAGCGTTCAAGTAGCTATCTTCAAGTTTTCCATACAGAAGAGAATTGAGATCGGGACCTTCTTCGTCTTCCTCTTCCCCCAGCATTTGTTGAAAGGTGCGTTCATGGTTGGTTTCCTGGGATGCCAGATCCTTGAATAGGTCCCCTATTTCCCGGTCTTCGGTTTCCTCAGCCATACCTTCGTAGAATTGCCGTCCGTTTCTTTCAATCTGAACCGCAATCTTTAATGTTTCCTCGGCAGAAAAGGGTATATTGATCATATTTACCTCCTATGAGGTCTAGTATCGTGGAACTTCTCCTGCTTTCCGGCTAAACGTAGCTTCGCAAGGTAAATATATCGGGCAGATTAGGTTAAATCAATCCAAATCACGTCGATTCCGGAGGTTTTACCGTTCCAGCTTGCTTTTCAACCAAACGACCTGCCACAAAGCAGGGAAAACCAAACCCGATCTAAATACTTCTCGATCCTCATTCAAAACTAGAATGACTTTACAAGAATAACCGTGTAAAGTAATATTGGTCAAATGAAAAACGTCACTGGATTACGCTGTGTTTCCTGCGGCAAAGTTTATCAACCGGATGAGCTAGACTACACATGCCCCGACTGCGGTACCAGAAAAGGAACACTGGAAGTCGTTTACGACCTCCATTCCGCCGGAGACGAGTTTAGGAAGAAAGTAAAATCCGGAAAGGTAAAAAATATTAGAAGATACACTCCTCTTCTACCGATCACAAACCCTGATCACTTACCTCCTCTCGAAGTAGGAGGTACCCCATTATACGGCTTTCATGAATTAACCGATCGTGTAAATAGGATTTGGATAAAAGACGATAGCGGTAACCCTACGGCGTCCTACAAGGATCGAGCTACTGTCCTGGCGATAGCAGCGGCAAAACAAAAAGGTATCGATACTATGACGTGCGCCTCTACGGGCAATGCAGCAAGTTCGCTGGCCGGTTTGGCCGCAGCTTCGGGGATAGAAACAATAATTTTCGTCCCTAAATCCGCTCCGGAAGCAAAAATCGCTCAACTTCTAATCTATGGGGCCAACGTGTTTGCAGTAAACGGGAGTTACGACCAAGCTTACGACCTCTGCCTGGAGGCTGTGGATAATTACAACTGGTATAATCGCTCAGCGGCAATTCATCCTTACCTGGTTGAAGGAAAGAAAACCGGGGCACTGGAAATGGCCGATCAGTTGAACTGGGAGCCACCCGATAAAGTATTCGTCTCAGTCGGAGACGGATCAATTATCAGTGGGCTCTGCAAGGGATTTAAGGAATTAGCCACCATAGGTTTAATCGAAGAACCTCCGTCAGTTATCGGAGTTCAGGCTAAAGGTGCGGACCCGATAGCCCGCGCATTTGAGAAATACACCGGAAGTGACGTGCAAATAGATGACCAGCCGGCTCATACCGTTGCGGATAGTATTTCAGTTGGAAAACCACGGGATATAGTCAAAGCAGTAAAATACGTCTTCGAAAATGGAGGGCGGTATATCACCGTCTCCGACGACGAGATCACGTCCGGTTTGATAGAATTGGCTCAGAACCGGGGAATATTTGCCGAACCGGCCGCCGCAACAGCTTACGCAGGTTTCAAAAAACTATTGAAGTCCGGGACCCTCAAACAGGATGATGACGTCGGAATATTTATCACCGGTAGTGGATTGAAAGATGTGAATGCCGCAAGGAAGTCCGTCAAGGGTCCGATGGAGATCGATCCCAATATACAGGACCTGGAACGGGTGCTGGAGGAAGCAAACTGGTAAATAGTTAAATTGATCTGAGAAATCGGAGGAATCCGATGAGGGTAGAATTTACAGTAAATGGCGAACAGTACGAGCTAGATACAGACGGGGATACAAGACTATTAGATTATCTCAGAGATGAACTCGGATTAACCGGCGTTAAAGAAGGTTGTGGGGTGGGGGAATGCGGGGCATGCACAGTCCTAGTAGAAGGGAAACCCACTCTCTCATGCCTTACCTACTTGCCCCAGATCGACGGGAAAGAGATTACCACCATCGAGGGGTTAGGAGAGAACGGTAAACTCCATCCCCTCCAGGAAGCCTTCGTGGAAACCGGCGGTGTTCAGTGTGGATTCTGCACGCCCGGTTTCATAATGGTTTCACTCAAACTACTGGAGCGAAACCCCGACCCTACCAGAAAGGAGATAAGAGAGTGGGTAGAAGGAAATATCTGCCGGTGTACCGGTTATACTAAAATAGTCGACGCCGTCCAGCTGGCCGGGAAATGGTTGAGGGAAAAGGGAGATAAAGTTGAACTCTAATTCGGCCCACCCCGTTCCCATAGTATTGGCCGCCGGGAAGGGAGAAAGGTTCGAGGGGTTAAAACAATTAACTGAGGTAGGGGGTGAGTCAGTATTACAACTGGTCTTACGGTCCATAGGTAAGATAGACTGGGCTCTATCCCCTTTACTGGTCCTCGGATACGAGAAAGAACGAATAAAAAATGCCATCGACGCTGACGGGTTTAAACTGATTGAAAACGAGAACTGGCAACAGGGTTTAAGCACTTCGCTCAAAAGCGGAATAAATGCCGCTCCTCCTGATGCCTCGGGCTACCTATTCTTTCTGGGGGATATGCCCTTTATTTCATCCGATATCATTAAGGACGTTCTCAACCGGGCCGGTTCAGGCTCCTCAATTGTCGCATCCAGTTATCAAGGCAAAAGAGGTTTTCCGGTCTACCTGAACAGTCAGTGGGAAGAGGATTTACTAACGGAGATATCCGGAGATAAAGGAGCACGAGAAATAATTAGAGAAAATCCCGATCAGCTGACCTTGATAGAAACGGAAGACCGGGGGGTAATTATGGACCTGAACGAAAAATCCGACCTGAGCGAAATTAGATCTTATCTCCTCGAGGAGGGAATAGAAATTGGGGTTTGAAATTCTGGTTCCAGAAAACGAGGACGAATTAATTTCCCTGATGGAAGAGGGAGATTACCAGTTTCTAGCGGGAGGGACCGATCTTTTCGTAAAAATTAAAAAAGACTTGATAAACCCGGAAAGGATAATTGACCTGACGAAAGCAATAGATGGTCCAAAATTTCAAGTTGAACAAAATGAGGTTAAAATAAAGGCTACTACCACTCACGCGGAGTTAGCCGAGTCATCCCTTATAAACAAAGAATTTCCGGTTCTAGCCAGTTCTGCCGGCGCCGTGGGAGCTACACAGCTCAGGAATATGGGAACAATCGGAGGAAATATTTGTAACGCTTCACCCTCCGCCGACACATTGATCGCACTTTACTTACTCAACGCTGACGTAGACCTAGTTAGCAGTGATGGAAGAAGAAGCTTATCTATAAAGGACTTTATCACGGGTCCCGGAGAAACAGAACTCGCCTCAGGAGAATACGTGGAAAGTATCACCGTGCCAAAACTCTCCGGCAAGTTTCGTCACTTCTTTAAAAAAGTCGGACGGAGAAATGCTCTGGACATATCCGTCTGCTCGATGGGATTCATTTTAAAAGCCACAAAAGAAGCGATAGAAGAGATCCGTCTGGCTTACGGCGCGGTGGCGCCTACGGTAATAAGACCGGGGGCGGTTGAAGACTTTCTACAGGGAAAGACGATAGACAAAGAAACTATCTCCAGGGCCCAGAGACTTTTAAAAGAAGAAATCTCCCCTATCAACGATATCAGGGGGTCGGCTGAATATCGAGAAACGGTGGCACTCCGGACCCTGGAACAGATCAGGCAAAATTAATCCATTCCTATGAAATTTGATTACGTTATAAAAGGCGGAAAAGTGGTCTCAGGAAGGGAAACTTTCGTGGGCGATATAGGAATTGGAGAGGGAAAAATCCGGGCCGTCGGGAAGGATTTGAAGGGTCCGACTTCAGAACGAACTTACGATGCCCGGGACTGTTATGTCATGCCGGGAATCATCGACTCGCACACTCACATGAACCTGCCCGTTTCCGGTACCGTTTCCTCCGACAATTTCTTTACCGGCGGAAGAGCAGGGGTCCACGGCGGCGTAACTACGATAATTGATTTTACTACCCCTGAACCGAGCCAGAGCCTGCCGGAAGCAATAAAATCCAGAAAGGAAGAGGCCATGGACTGTCCAATAGATTTTTCCTTCCACGGAACCCTCTACGGCTTTGATTCAAAAAAACCGGAGATTCAGGAAGCCATAAAACTCGGCGTAACCTCGTTCAAATTTTTCACCGCCTACGGCGAATCAAACAGGAGAACGCCGGACGGAGAGCTGTTCAACGCTTTTCGAGAAATTGGTGAACTTGGCGGTATATCAATGATCCATTGCGAAAACGACGAAATTATCAGACACAGGCGTAAAGAGCTAAGTTCTTCGGGAAAGAAAACGATAGAATATCACCCCGAAAGCCGGCCCGACTTCTCCGAATCCGAAGCAGTAGGCAAGGTCATTCACCTCGGCAAAAAAGCCAGCGGGCGATTGCACCTGGCACACCTGACTACGGAGGAAAGCGTAGAGTTGCTCAGGGAAGGTAAACGATCCGGTATTGATCTTTCCGGGGAAACTTGCCCCCAATATCTGTTAATGACGGAAACCGCGTACGAGGAAGAAAACGGTCATCGCTACGCCGCCACTCCACCACTCCGTCAGGACGCGGACCGAAATGCTCTTTGGAGTGGTCTGGAGTCCGGTGTAATAAATTCTATCGCTACCGATCATTGTCCATTTCAAAACAAACAAAAAGACGAGTTCAAGAACGATTTTTTGAATATTCCTCAGGGTTTACCGGGAATTGAAACAATGTCATCACTAATATTTTCCGAGGGGGTAAGAAGGGATCGACTTTCTATAGAGAGAATGGTCGAATTGATTTCGACAAACCCAGCAAAGAGATTTGGTCTTCATCCAGATAAAGGTAGTTTGACCGTGGGTACCGACGCAGACGTAGTGGTCTTCGATCCTAATAAATCGAAAACAATTGAGGCAAAAAACTTACACATGAACACCGATTTTAACCCTTATACGGGCAAAACTACGTATGGCTGGCCCCGTTTCGTCTTTTCCCGTGGCACCCCAATTCTGGAGGACGATCAATTCGTCGGCAGGCGCGGATCTGGAAAGTGGATCTCAAGGAAGTTGAAGGATTAACCAGGGAGGGAACTATGTCAAACTCAATAACCAAAGCACGAGAACGACTTATCGAAAAAATACAAGAAGAAGGTCAGGTCCTTGGCGAAGAGTTTCTTAAGGTCGATAGCTTTCTGAATCACAAGGTAGCACCCGTACTTATGAACGACGTGGGCAAAGCTATAGCCGAAAAATTTAAGGAACTGGGAGTAACCAAGGTATTAACCGCCGAGGCAGCAGGTAATATAATCGCATACACCACGGCAGCCAATTTCCTTGACAGAAAAAAAGACGTAGAAGTCGTATACGCGAAGAAAGGTGTGCCAACTACCATGAGCGGAGAAGAGATAAGGACAATCCAGTCCCCGACAAAAAAGAACAAAACTACTCTTGCAGTATCCAGCAATTACTTTGAGCCCGAAGACAGAGTGTTAATTGTCGATGACTTTCTCTTCACCGGGAGAACTGCAAGCACTCTTACCGACATTATGGATTCACTGTCCGTCCCCGTAGTGGGTTACGGTTTCGTTATTCGTAAAAAGGGTTCAGGTGGGTATAAAAAACTCAAAGGGAAGGGGAAGCCAATATTTTCTCTGGTGGAAATCGAATCCATGAACCCAAAGACAGGGAAAATTACTTTTTCGGATTAATCGTTAAACCCACTGACACCCCGGATCATCTCCCTCTTTAGTGAATCAATTTTTGCCGGTTCACGTCTACCAAACCCCTGTCAGTGAGCCGGACCTCTGGAATCACGGCCAGAGCGAGACTTGATAGGATCATCATAGGCTGAGGGATACTACAACCAATATCATTTATCGCCTTTTTTACCGCCGAGAGCGAGGCGGCAACTTCCTCCGGGAAGGAGTCATCCATCAACCCGGCAATCGGTAACTCCACCGAGGCAATAATCTCTCCGTCACGAGCCACTGCCTGTCCGCCACCTATGGATACCAGGTGACTGGCGGCTGCACACATATCCAGCTCGTTTTCCCCGAGGACTACCAAATTATGGCTATCGTGAGCCACGGTCGAGGCAATTGCTCCTCCTTCGAGATCAAATCCAGCGACAAACGCTCTTCCCACGTTTCCTGACATTTTGTGTCGCTCGATTACCGCACACTTATCGAGAGAGTTTAACTTCCTTTCACAGTCCGATAGACTTAGCTTTTCGGTGACAACGTCGTTAGAATGAACGCGAATTCCGACGTCCTTTTCTTCCTCGCTAATTTGGAACAATTCAGGGGTAATTTCTCTCGAAACTCGAACGGTGTCGGTCAAGGACGATAGTGTACTTTCGGGCCACTCTATCTCGTCAACCGGTTTTCCCCCGAGCAAAGTAGTCTCTACTTCAACCGTCTTCTGGTCGTGAATTAAGTTTATATCCGCTTTCCTCCCCGGAGATATCGAGCCTAATTCGGCATCCAGCCCAAACCTCTGGGCGGGGTTAAGCGAGGCCATAGTTATCGCCTGTAAGGGATCCAGACCCTCCTCGATACCTCTTCGGATAACGTGATCCACGCCTCCTTCCTCAATCAGATCCAGCACATCTCTATCGTCAGTAACCAGGCAGAACCTCTGAGGAGAAATATCCGTTTCGGTCACCGCTCTAACGACCTCCGCCAAATCAGCCCAGCCGGACCCCTCCCTGATATAAGTCCAGAAGCCCTTTCTTGCTCGCTCCATTCCCTCTTCTTTTGTAACTGACTCGTGATCGGAATCTATACCCATCGAGCCATACCCGTCCAGGTCCGTTCCGGAAAGGCCGCTGGCATGACCTTCCACAGGGAGATTAAAATCCAATGTTTTCTTCAGTTTTTCAATCACGTCCTCGTCGCCCTGAAGTACTCCCGGAAAATTCATCATTTCCCCCAGCGCGCCCGTCTTATCCCAGCCAAGAGCCTCGACAATTTCTTCCAGCCCGAACTTATCGCCCGTGGTTTCCAGTTCCGGCGAGCTGGCGGGCACACAGGAAGGCACCGTAAGGAAACCGTTGATAGGGGTCTTATTAACCTCCTCATACATATACCTTACTCCCTCCAGCCCCGCCACATTAGCTATCTCGTGAGGGTCGTAGAAAATCGTCGTAACTCCTTTTCCCGCCATAAGCTCGGCAAATCGAACCGGACTCAACATAGAACTTTCTATATGCAGGTGGGCATCGATAAAACCCGGGGTGAGATAGAGCCCTTCGGCATCAATTACCCTGGTGGAATCACCCAAAAACCTATCGACATTCCTGGCAACTGCCCCTATCCGGCCACTTTTCACGGCAACGTCCCAGTCGAGTACTTCCCCTGTAAGGACATTAACGAGAAAACCATTCTTCACAATTACGTCCGCCGGTACCTCGCCGTTAATCATGGCGACGAGGTTCAATCTATCGGAAAAACCCTCTTTAGTCGCGTACGAAGACAAAACGCCCACCTCAATAAAAAATATCTCGATCTACAGGAGTAGCTTAGCTAAATTCAAGAAGGATATCCAGTATTAATTTAGCTTCGATTCTGGAATTATGTTAGTTAAGAACGAGAAACGTTTCCCTGGATGAAAGACGGTGTTAAAAAATGTATCGCCAAAATCCGTCGGTAACCTCGGGGATGAATCGCTGTTTTGTTGTGCTCAGACCCCGGGTACTTAGCCAAATAAAAATGCCCCCAATTTGTTTCAGGGGGCATAACGAGTTCCGCGTAATCTTTAAATCCGACTTTTGATTAAAAGCTTCCGCCCATGGTTAATGCCATCAGCGCTTTTTGCAGGTGCAAACGGTTCTCTGCCTGATCGTAAACAAATGAGAGTTCAGGGTCGTCCATGATCTCGTCCTCAACTTCATTACCACGATCGACCGGCATACAGTGCAGCAAGTAGCCGGGATCAGTTAGCTCTTCCTGTCTTTTTTTCGTATATTTCCAGTCCTTATGCTTCCCGGCCATCTCGATTTCTTTTTCCCTGCCTATCTCGTATCTATCCGGGCTCATCCAGTTCCTCGGGTAGACGATATCGGCTTCCTTAATGGCCTCGTCCATTTCATTGGTAACCGTGAAGGAACCTCCCGATTTCTTCGCGTTTTCCTCCGTCAGATCCAGGACGTCGGGGTCGAGCTCGTAACCCTCGGGATGGGCCAAATTGACATCCATACCAAATAGCGCCGAAGTCAATATATTGGACTGGATAGACCCCCAGGATCGAACCCACGGTGAATAAGCCCAGGTGACGGCAATCTTCTTACCTCTAAGGGCTCCGACCTTTTCCTGCATTGTCATTATATCAGTCATAGACTGACAGGGGTGATATATATCCGAAGCCATGTTTATGATCGGTACCGTGGAATACTTTCCCATTTCATACAGGATTTCCGTTCCCTGGCCGTAATAATCCACTTTATCCTCCAGTAGCCTCACTCCAATTCCTTCGGAGTACCGGCCCATGACTTTCGTTGTATCTTTAATGGATTCTCCCCCGCCCGGCTCCCTGTCCAGAGAAATACGCATTGTTTCCGGTGCGAGAAACTGAGAGTGTCCACCCAGTTGACTCATGCCGGCCTCAAACGACTGTCTGGTCCTCGTGGAGGAGTTAAAGAAGAGCATCATAAAGGTATCGTTTTCCAGAATATCCAGCTCTTCTCCGCTATAATATCGACTCTTGAGATCTCCGGCGACGCGGAGGAGGATATCCAGCTCTTCCTTTGTCCAATCTTTAACACTAATTAAGTCTTTACCCTCTAAATCATTCCAGCTCATATTTACCTCCTAAGATAAAAGCAGACTCAACAGGCCCTTCTGAGCGTGCAATCTGTTTCCTGCCTCCTCAAATACTATCGAATTGGGGCCGTCCATAACCTCGTCCGTGACTTCCATACCTCTATCCGCCGGAAGGCAGTGCATGTAGTAGGCGTCATTCGTCAGAGCCATCTTGTCTTTGGTCGTGATCCAGTCTTTGTTATTCTCGAAAACCTCTCTCGCTTTATCCAGGTCGGCAGTAGATCCATCAGTGGGCTGAAGCGTCCAGGCTTTCGGATAGACTACGTCCGCGCCTTCAAATCCCTCTTCCATATCGTGAACTATCTCGAAATCCCCACCATGTTTTTTAGCCCGCTTTTCTGTGGTATCCAGAATTTCCGGGTCAAGATCGAGACCTTCCGGATGGGCTAACGTCACATCCATCCCCATGGTCGCAGCACTCAGTACTGCGGACTGGGGTACGGATAACGGTTTCTCGACGGAACCGGAATAAGCCCAACTCATGGTAAACTTCTTGCCCGTAAGGTCCTTGTCCATCTTTTCCTGCATCGTCATGACGTCAGCAAGTGCCTGACAGGGATGGTAACCGTCGTCTTCCATGTTAATAACCGGAACAGAACCCCAGTCGGCAAACTCTTTGAGTACCTTGAACCCTTTACCGTATTTCCAGTCGGTCTTGTCACCGTAGATTCGAATCGAAATTGCATCGCCCATTTCGGACAGGACCCGAGCCACGTCACTCACCCGTTCAGTCGAATAAGCTTCTTCTTCACCCTTCAGAGCGGGGGTATATACTGCGCCCGGTTGGAGAAAGTGTGCGTGACCGCCGAGCTGAGTCATGCCCGCCTCGAACGAATTCCTCGTCCGCAGCGAGGTATTATAAAAGAGCATGAACAAGCTCTTCGCGGGAAGTACGTTTGTCTGTCTCTCCCCCCGTATTTGCTTCCTCTTCAGGTCGTGAGCCGCCTCCAGTATTGCGTCTATCTCGTCTCTTTCGAAATCCAGCCAGGTTAAAAAATCTCTTCCTTTAAGTTGTGTATTCGACATAATATCCTCCTTTATTTGGTTATTGTCGTTCCAGTTTTCCCGTCCAGGGCTTCAAACACCTTATCCAGAGACGTTATTACGGCTTTTTTACCGCCCGATTCGACAAACTTGATTCCGGCTTCTACCTTGGGTTTCATAGAGCCCCTGGAAAAATGCCCCTCTTCCAGGTAATCGGAGGCTTCGTCCACAGTCACTCGATTCAGAGGCCTCTGTTCGGGTTCGTTGTAGTTCAAGTAAACGTTCTCTACGTCCGTAAGAATAAGCAGGACTTCCGCCCCCACGTCTTCGGCCAGTTGCTCGGTTGCCAGGTCTTTGTCAATCACTGCTTCTCGGCCGACGAGCTCATCCCCTTCGCGGACCACGGGTATGCCGCCTCCACCAGCGGCAATTACCACGGTATGAGCTGCCAGAAGTTGTCTTATTGGTTCCTTTTCTACTATTGCAACAGGTTCGGGGGAAGGTACTACCCGTCGATAACCCCTACCGGCGTCCTCGATCATGTCGTAATCTTTTTCTTCACTCAATCTTTCTGCCGCTTCTTGGGTATAGAACGGACCTACCGGTTTTGACGGGTCCTCAAACGCAGGATCGTCCTCGTCAATTAACGTCTGAGTCAAAACTGTCGCGACCGGAATATCCCCCCGGCCGTTCTGGTTAAATACATTGTCCAGGCTCTGGGATAGCATATAACCAATGAAACCCTGACTCTCCGCTCCGCAGACGTCGAGGGGGTGGGACGGGACCTCCTCTTTTGCGATCTCGTTTTGAAGCATCAAATTTCCCACCTGCGGACCGTTGCCGTGAGAGATGACTATCTTGTAAATACCGGACAACACCATCTTACCAATTTGCTCCATCGTCTCGTTTACGTTCTCGATCTGCTGTTTTGCCGTCCCTTCCTGGCCGGGCTTTAAAATCGCGTTCCCCCCCAACGCTACTACCGTCAGGGTCTTGTCGCCACTTTCCATATTTTTCCTCCTAATTAAAATTGTTAGTTTTCCGATTTCTCGAGAGCGTCTTCCATCAGTCCCCAGTGTCTTTCTATGGACGCACTCGCACCACCAAGATCCGCCCTTTTGATCGAATTAAATAGACTCTGGTGAATATTAAAACAGCGTTTTATTCGGGAATCGTCCACCAGATAGTATTTTCGAGTAAGTTCACGGTAAAGGGAGCCATCTATAGTGGCAAGGAGAGGCTGGGCTGCCTCTACCACCAGCGGATTATCGGTTAACTTTACCAATGCCCTGTGATAATCGTGATCCGCGTCCATGTATTCCTGATATTCTCGTTCGGTCGAGTGACTCTTCATTTTGTCCAGCGCTTTTTCTGCCGGTCCAATATCTTTTTCATCGATATTCTCGACAACCATCTCCAGCATGGCGCCTTCCAGGTTCTTTCGAGCCTCGATTATGTGCAGATGACTTATTTCCTCTTCGATCAAAGAAAGATCGGTGGAGATCAGATTGCTTTTGCGGATCGAATCACTCACATAAGTCCCAGAGCCAATTTTTGTCTCCACGATCTCAAGGGTTTGGAGACCACTAAGGGCCTCTCTTACCGAAGGACGACTAACGTCCATTTTATCGGCAAGTTCATGCTCCGAGGGCAGTTTATCCCCCGGGCTTAAGGCTCCTTTCTCGATTGCCTCGATAATCTGTTCGGCTACTTTTACGCTCTTCTTTCTATTGGGATCAATCTTGTTAAACATCGCTATTTAATCATAAGCCAATAAGAGAAATTGTATATCTGTATTACAGATAATTGGAATTTATCCAAAATCTTGGGTTTCCTTCTTCAGTTCCTCCAGCAAGCCAGCACGTTCGTTAAACTCCTCAATTCGGCGATCAATTTCGTCAACCTGATCGTGAATCTCTGACCAGTAATTTGGCCAATCGTACCACTGAGCGTCCAACTCCTTAACGTCTTTACCCTGCTGTTCGATCCAGGTATAGTACTTCAGGTTGTGGATGCGCTTTCTCTGGTAATAATCGAGTTCCTCCATATGGTCGATCTTTACTCCTTTGAGAAACCTGTGATAGTCCTTGACGGCGTCCTCGCGCGTGTAGCCTCCCTCCTCCGACCTCATCTCTTCAAGTCGGGACTCATATAGCTCCATGGAGTCCGTAAACACCGTAAGAACCACATCGTCCTCGGTCAGCTCGTAGTACCTTGCGTACTTAATTGCCGAAGTTAGATTTGCGACCGAAGATATCCCCATCAGCGGTAGCTTTTCTATCGTATCGACAGGTACGTTCTGGTCCTCGAGGTACTCCTGTCCGGCCGGTTCGTTGAACAGCCTGATCATATTCATCGAGTTGGCGTCGTCGACGTCAATTACCATGTCCGTATTTCGGACGTTGTGAATCCAGGGCACGTGCTTGTCCCCGATTCCTTCTATTCTGTGACCACCGTAACCGTTCCTGAGCAGCGTCGGGCACTGTAAAGCCTCGCCGACCGCCAGCTTCGAGGTCGGAAACTTTTCCTTGAGATAGTCACCGCACCCCATGGTTCCGGAGGATCCCGAAGTAAGTACGACGCCGGAATAGCTGGAATTAGGTGTTAGTTCTTTTTCCAGAACTTCTTCCATCGCAGCCCCTGTTACCTCGTAATGCCAGAGGTGGTTGCCAAATTCGTCGAACTGGTTGAAGATGACAATATCGTCCCGTTGTTCTTTTAATTCCCAGCACTTGTCAAAGATTTCCTTGACGTTACTTTCACACCCCGGGGTGGCAATTACCTCACCAGCAACTTTTGACAGCCATTCGAACCGTTCCTGGCTCATCTCTTCGGGCAGTATTGCCACCGACTCACAGGCAAGTAGTTCGGCATCATAGGCTCCGCCCCGGCAATAGTTACCGGTGGAAGGCCAGACTGCTTTCTGGCTCGTAGGGTCGAACTGGCCCGTGGTAAGTCGCGGTACCAAACAACCAAACGTGGCACCGACCTTGTGGGCGCCAGTGGGAAACCACTTGCCGACGAGCGCAATAATTCTGGCGTCTACTCCAGTAAGCTCGCTCGGCAGTTCCATGTAGTTTACCCCGCCGTAAAGGCCACCTTCTTTTACCGGCTCGTTCTTCCAGGTGATTCTAAACAGGTTGTAAGAGTTAATATCCCACAGGCCGATATTCTTTAGTTTTTCCTTTATGACGTCGGGTATCAATTCCGGGTTCTTCTGCTGCTCAAGAGTTGGAATTATTATATTCCTTTCCCTTGCTCGTTTGACCGTACTTCCTAGTTGATCTTGATCCATCGATAAGTCTATAATCGGTACCACCTCATTTAATCAGTTGCGCGAAATAAGCCCTTATGTGGGCGGTATAAAATACTCCGCAGTTAAATTTCACCGGGTAAGAAGTCCGCTCCCAAGGACATGTCAATTTGTCTGACAGATTCAACTCTACTATAGCTTTACCTGGATATCAACAAAAGAGGGTAAATTTGGGATTCCCAAACGCCCGGTATAGTGACCGAAGCTGCTTTCACCTTTAAAGCAGGGAGGGTCACTGTGCCCGACCGGAATTGGATTTAAGAATAAATCGTCCCTGCGCAGAAACCTGGACTCAGTCAGTATACGCCTTCAGAATTCTTTCCGGGGTGGCGGGATAGTGAAATATTCTGCAACCTATTGCATCGCTAACGGCGTTTATCACGGCAGCGTGGGAGGCCATCAACGGCACCTCTCCCAAACCCTTCGCCCCGTAAGGGCCCTCGGGATAATCAGCTTCTACGAAATCAACTATCAAATCGTCGGGAACGTCCTGGGAGGTGGGCATGAGGTAGTTAGTGAAGTTAGGATCAAGGAAACAACCCTCCTTTTCAGCCAGGTCCTCTGTCAGAGCGTAACCAATCCCCTGAGCTACGCCTCCTTCCACCTGTCCTGCAGCAGTCGTCGGGTTAATTATTTTTCCCGAATCGTGGACGGCGACGTGCTTCGTCACCTTAGTCTGACCAGTCAGCGTATCGATTTTCACTTCGCTCACATGGGTCGCATAAGAGTAAACGAAATAGGCGTCTCCCTGACCTGTCTCCGGCTGCCAGTTTTCTATTCCCATTGTTGCCCAGCCTTCTGCAGCAAGATCCACGTTCTCAGACCACATTTCACCGGCTACCTTTTCCAGAGAGGTCTTATTTGATGGATCGGACTGATCAATTACGTAACCGTTATTAAAATACACGTCTGAGCAGCTCAGTAACTGGCTCGCTACGGAACGGATACGTTTCTTTAACTTCCCCGCAGCATCAACTATCGCGTTGCCGGCCATTGTAGTAGTCCTTGAAGCTACAGTAGGACCGCTATCGGGAACCCTTGACGTATCAACCTGGGTTATATCAACTTTGTCCAGGCCAACTCCCAGCGCTTCGGCCGTAATCTGAGACAAAACGGTCTCCGCACCCTGCCCCATCTCGGTATTTCCGACGGCTACCGTAAGCGAGCCGTCATCTTCCAGCTTGACGTAGGCGCCTGCCTTTTCCAGGAACGGCGCTGCCGCCCCCATTCCCACTCCGTACATTACAGTGGACAGGCCGATACCTTTCTTCACTCTCTCGTGGGACTTGTTCCAGTCCCCGTAATCTGACCTCGTCTCGGCCCAGGCAGACAGCTCCCTCGCCCTTTTCAGTGTTTTTCTCAGACCAACGCTCTTGTCGACCTTCTGGTTCGTCGCGGTACGATCTCCGGAACGGAGTATGTTTTTCTCCCTGATCTCATCGGGCCGTTTGTTCAGTCTCTCAGCCAGCAGATCAATCTGGGACTCGTGAGGGAAAATAACTTGTGGGCTGCCAAACCCTCGAAAGGCGCCGTTGGGAACCTTATTTGTAGCAACGGTTCTGGCCACTACCCTAACGTTAGGAATAGAATACGGGCCGGCTGTATGAACCAGCGACCTAAACAATACAGCTTCAGAAAGAGTTTGATAGGCCCCGGCATCCAGAAACACCTCGACTTCTATTCCCAATAAATCTCCCTTCTCGTCAGCGGCCGTCCTGTAGCGAACAACCGAGGGGTGGCGCTTACTCGTAGACGCAATATCCTCGGGTCGATCATATGTCAATTTTACCGGTTTACCGGATTTATGGGCGAGCAACGCGGCAAGCACCCCAACCTGGGAAGGAATGTCTTCTTTACCCCCAAATGCACCCCCTGTCTCCAGTTGCACCACTCTAACTTTATTCATCTCATAGCCGAGGGCGGTCGAAACCGCATTCTGGACGTAAAACGGACACTGTAACGTTCCGTGTATTTCCATTTTTCCCCGTGAACTGGGTATCGCCGTCATACCCTGGGGTTCGATGTAGCCGTGTTCCTGATGGCCGGTCCGGTACTCGTTCTCCTCCACTACGGGTGCCGTTTCAAGAGCTCGATCTACGTCACCTTTTTCCAGAACCATCTCGTCGAAAAGGTTTCCCGCTTCGCTGACGTCGTCTTGAGCAACCCGGGGGCTTCCTTCCTCCAGCGCCTCCAGGGGGTCAAAGACGGCGTCGGTTTCTTCGTATTTAACTTTAACAGCTTCGGCCGCTCGCTCGGATATCTTTCTTTCGGTGACAGCAACGAGGGCAACAGGCTCACCAAGGTATCGTACTTTTTCGGAGGCAAGAGCTGGCATGTCGTCTTCTATGACCGGAACCGAGTTGCTACCCGGAACGTCTTCAGCAGTAACTACGGTTTTGACGCCTTCGATCTCCTCCGCCCTGGAGGTATCTATTGCTTCAATTATTCCGCTCGAAATAGGACTCCGGACGACACCGGCGTAAAGTAAACCCTGAGGCTTGAAATCGTCAGCGTAGACTGCCTTTCCCGTTACCTTATCTACCGCGTCAACCCTTGTCTCGCTTTTGCCCACCGAACCCGAATTTTCTTTTGCCCTGTTATTTTTCTCACTCATGTTCTTCATGGTTCCTCCGGTTTACTGGTAAATTAAATCTAGCAACTGCTGTGCACAACTTCTTTTTCAGTATTCCCGCAACCTTGAAAGTTTCCTTTCCTAACAAATCCTAAGAATAAAACTGGGCGGCAATTTTGTTTTGTTCTTCTATGTACTCAAGCAGGTCCTGATCGCATAGTTTGCCGTCTTCAACCAGTACCTCTCCGTTGACCATGTTGAAATCTACACCCTTCGTATCACACATCAACAAAGCGGAAACGGGATCAGACAACCCTCCGGCATACTCAAGTCGGTTCAGATCGACCATTACTAAATCAGCAGCCTTCCCCGGCTCGATCGATCCTAGCTCATCTTCTCGACCTAAAGCCTTCGCTCCTCCGATTGTTCCGAACCTCAGCACTTCCCGAGGAGTGATGGAGTTTGCGCCATACTTCACTCGCTGAAGGAGTAACCCCTGGCGCAACTCCTTCATCATATTTGACGTATCATTGCTTGCCGATCCGTCCACAGCCATGCTTACGTTTATATCCGTATCCTTCATCTCTACGACAGGGGCAATACCGGAACCAAGTCTCATATTAGACGAGGGGCAATGGGACATGCCAACTCCAGCCTCAGACAACTTTTCGATTTCCCTCTCGTTGACGTGTACCACGTGAGCAAACCAGACTCTATCGTCGAGCCAGCCGAGGCTTTCCATGTAATCCACGGGTCTCATTCCGACTTCGTCCAGACAAAATTCCGTCTCGTCCGCGGTTTCCGCCAGATGCGTGTGCAGCGCCAAATCCTCTTTCTCAGCCATCTCGGCTGTTTTTCTCATGATCTCATCCGTCACGGAAAAAGGAGAGCAGGGGGCCAGTGCCACTCTGGTCATAGCGAATTCATCTCGGTCGTGGTACTCTTCGATAACCCGACAGTATTCTCGCATTATCTCCTCTTCCGTCTGCACCACTTCTTTGGGCGGCAGCCCTCCGTCTTCTTTCGAGAGAGACATACTTCCCCTTGTCGGATGAAACCGTATCCCCACTTCCCTGGCAGTTTTAACCTCGGCGTCAAATAGGTCGTTCTGTCCCTCGGGAAACAGATAAAGGTGATCGCTGGTCGTGGTAGCCCCGCTGAGCAATAGTTCCGCCGCCCCAATCACTGTGCTGACGTGGATCGCTCGTCTATCTACCTTGGCCCACCGCTCGTAAAGTTCGGTTAACCAGGTAAAGAGTTCCGCATTGTTTACCTCTTTGAAGTTCCGAAACAGCGTCTGGTAGAGGTGGTGATGGGTATTTATCAGACCGGGAATCATTACCTTGTCTTCGCCGTCGATAACCCGGTCCGGTTC